>JBDNGR010000169.1:0-6435 GCA_041689165.1 Coxiellaceae bacterium | reverse complement strand
TCCGCAGTTTATGAGCGATAAATTAGGATTTGAGAAAAGTGCGCAACAAAGTATCAAGACAAAAGAGCAATTTATAGAGGTGCCTTTAACCTAAAAATGGCAGTTGTAAGCTACTGCGAAGCTCCACTGTATTGACGCTGCTGGGCTTTTTCGAAAATTTTTTCTCACCGTAGTGGTGACTACTACTTTCGAAATAATTTTCAAAAAAACCCAGCATCCTCAACCCATTAGCCCTTCTCGCTACGATTACAACTGCCGTTTTTAGGTTTAATAAAACTTTAAGGCTACTGTCATGAAATTGTCATAAGCCTCTGGTAGGGTGATTATCAAATACCAGGAAACGAGCAATACCATGAGTAGAGAAGGCCCTAAAGAAAGTTTAATAATCAAGGTAAAAAACGGCTTTGATAACTATCGCTTATCGACATTGTTTGGCTTGCCGATCGCGATCATCCTTATGCTGATCTCGCTCGGAGTGGCTAGGGTACTGGGTTTTGAGGATTTAGTAAAAACTTCAGCTCTGATGATCGATTTTGTGGTGATTCCTTCCTTTATCGCGCGTTTTATTTCCGCCAGCAGTTATATCGGTCGTTTACGTGATGCCTGGGGGGTGAGTAAGGCTGTTGATGCCAATTATGAACAACTGGGCCCCGTTCCTAAAGTAGCAACCGTTCTTTCTGGTGCAGCGAGCACGGATCGTGTGATTGGCTTTTGGGAACGTTGGGCTACAACGCTAGGGGTTTTGTTGGGTATTGTGGTGGGTGTTTCTGCCGCCGCTTTGCACGCTGCTGTACCCTTGCTAGGTTCTTTGAATGTGGTGGCCTACCCACTCTATGTGGGTGGTTTCATTGGTATTATCGGTGGGCTCTTTAATCGTGTGGGTGTCAGTATTGACGGTAAGCGCGATAAAACCGAGATGACGATGATGTGCGTCGGTGCGGCTTTGGGCTTTGCCTTGTCAGTAGCGATGCTAGCCACTTCCAGCGCGGCTCTCGCTATTATTCCAGGTGTGACTCCTTTCATTGCTGGTGCCGCTTTCCCAGCCTGGTTGGGTGCAGCCACTTTTGTGTTGATTGCGTCGAGCATCTTCGCTTCAGCCGCTGATTATTTGGGCAAAAGTGTTTCTTATTTCCGTAGCTTTTTTGATGCTCAATTTAACCAAGACCTGATTCCGCGCTTGCATGAACACCGCGGTGCTTTACTAGGCGTGGTATTGGGTACTGGTATGGGCTTGGCGGTAGTATTAACTTTACCCTTGAGTGGTTTAGCGGGTGCTGCTATCGGTAGTTTAATTATACTGACCTGTATGGGGGTAATGGGTGGTTTGGTAGCTCGAACTGCACGTTTAGCGGATCGTTTATATCCCTGTGTGGTAGCGCCGGCACCTACAGTGGCAGGTGCTACAGCTGGAAACTGTGGCACAGGAGCTAGTACTGTTTTATTGGGATTTACTGGTACTAATGACCAAGATAGGCAATATGCACCTAAACTGGGTGCCGATGTCTAACTGACTTTCAATTTCCAAGTGACCCTGGTGGCGCAGCAATACGTGCTTTGCGATCGCCAAGCCTAAGCCTGTACCTCCACTCGCGCGTGAGCGCCCTTTATCCACGCGGTAAAAGCGTTCTGTAATGCGCGGAATATCTTTAGCTGCAATCCCGATCCCAGTATCGCTTACTACAAAATAAGCATTAGAGTCTTGTTGCAACCATTCCACTTTGATATGGCCTTGTGCCGGTGTGTATTTAACGGCATTGAAGATGATATTGGAAAATAAGCTGCGTAGTTCTTCTTCCACGCCGAGCAACTGTAAATTTTCATCGGCTATTAGTTCAATGCGATGTTTAGCTTTGCCGCTTAATTGTTCCGCTTCTTGGCAGATGCGTTTTAAGAGTGGCGCGACAGAAACGGTAATTGGTATGTCACTACTGACTTCATCATCTTCTAAGCGTGCCAGCAATAATAAATCTTCAACTAAGTTTTCCATACGAGTAGTTTGTTGATGCATCTCTTCAAAGATAGTTCGCCATTGCGGAGCGACTGTGTTCGCTTGGTTAAGCAAGATTTCGAGATAGCCGTGAATCACAGTGAGCGGTGTGCGTAATTCGTGCGATACATTAGCCACAAAATCTTGCCGCATCCGTTCAAGGTGTTGAATGTGGGCAATAATATTTTTAGGTAATTGATTCATGAGATTTTTATTCATTCAGCTTTCCCGCCATCGGTAGCCACTGCCGTGTACCGTTTCAATAAATTGATTATAGTTATGACGTTTTAAGCGACTACGCAAACGTTTGATATGAGCATCAATACTGCGGTCGCTGCTATCTTGGTTGTTTTCACCCAAGCGATCGAGTAATTGGCTGCGACTAAAAGTTTGATTCGGGTGTTTGATGAAAAACACCAGTAACTGATATTCAAAAGGACTCAAATTAAGTGCTTCATCCTGTAGATAAACTTCATGGGCCGCGAGATCAATTTTCAGTTCTCTAAAGTTTATTATGTTGTGTGGAGAAACCAATATTCCACGGCGTAAAATTGACTTAATACGCGCAATTAGTTCTTTAGGTGAGAAGGGCTTGGTGACGTAATCATCAGCACCGACGCCAAAACCTTGCAGCTTATTGCTTTCCTCAGCATGAGCCGTAAGCATAATAATAGGGATAGAGTGTGTTTGTGCTTTTCTTTTCAAGAATTTGATGAATTCAATGCCGCTTTCATTGGGTAGCATCCAATCGACCAAAATCAGGTCGGGCATCTTATTTGCAATTGCTTGGCGTGCAATCTGAGTATTCTCAGCTTCACAGACCGTGAAATCTTCTGGCTCTAGGCTGAAGCGTAGTAATTGGCGTATAGGTGCTTCATCTTCAACAATCAAAATATGCGGTGTGTTCATGGTTGCTTTAAATCCAGTATTTTAAGTATAAAGTCAGCCGACCAACGATGCGTCTCCACAAGGGTCTTTTACCCCATTCTTTCAGAGTAATTTCTTTAGAATTTTTTAGGTCTTCAAGAAATTGATGTTCCACCTGTTTTTTAGCGTCTGGGGTGGTGATGTTGATATCCACTTCAAGATCATGCAATAAGCTGCGATGGTTTAAGTTACTTGAACCGACTAAAACCCAATCGTCAGCAATTAAAGTTTTTGCATGGAGAAAGCTCGGTAGATATTCAAAAATTCGTACACCAGCATTTAATAAATTTTGATAAAAAGTGGCTGAGGCCCAAGTCATCATCCACACATCGGAAGTTTTAGGTAATAAGATCCGTACATCGACACCGGTATTAGCGGCATCACGTAAATGAGTGAGCAAAACATTATCGGGTACAAAGTAGGCATTGGTGATCCAAATACGAGTTTTGCATTTAGACAAGATTCGAATTAAATTTTTATAAAGTACCCGACGACGATGACGTGAATAATTTAAGCGGATGAGTGGATTGCGTCGGATGATGCGAAAAGCTTCTTGAATTCGCTCTTTAAAAGGTTGGTGATGCCAGGCAATTACAAAAGCGTCCGCTAGTTGGTTAAAATCTTCATGTGATAAACGCACCGCCGTATCGCGCCAAGAGCTTCCGCCTGCAGCACTCTTTAAATGCTTTTGAGTGATATTAATGCTGCCCACATAGGCAATATTTTTATCGATTAGGCACACTTTTCGGTGATTGCGAGAATTCATCTTCAACAACAAATAAATCCATTTGAGTAAGCTAGGTGTGCTAATGAAAGAGCGGCTCAAGCTCCACAAATGCCAGGGGAAGGGGTGGAAGACGCGTGTTTCAACACCATTCTGTTCTAAGCTTTTGCCAAGATCCGCACCCCAGTGGCGCGTGCCCGCGCCATCAACCAGGACGCGCACTTTAACACCTCGTTGCGCGGCGGCGCTTAAAGCTTGGGCTATTCTTTGTCCGAGTGGGTCATTATCAAAAATATAGGTTTCGAGATCGATGCAGGACTTGGCTCGACGAATGTCTTTCAGTAAGGCATCAAAATAGTCTTCACCATTATTAAAAATGCTTTCTTGAACGGGGCTGGTTAATATATCTGTCATGACTCGGCTATCCTAAACAAAACCGTAGGATCTGTCGCCTTTTTTGGTAGTCTGTGGCGCATTAGTTCCACTAAACTATCCGTAGCAAGCTTCTTCTGGTAATGCTTCGATGCGAATGGTTACCCAGGGTTTATGGGCTTTTAGGCTTTGGGTGGCAGATCAAACAGGGCCGATCTGATCGTGCCTCAACTTCCTTAGCGCCGATGTATTCTTAAAAATAGCTAATTTAGCTTTGTAATTAATTGTAATAAAGTTAATTTATTAAGACTTCAAATTTTAGGAGAGAACTCTGTCACGACGAACTTCTGCTGCCGTTACTCCGGCTCCTCAGAATCCAGCCCCACCCGTTAGGGAAGAGGCTGAAGATCGTGAACCCGTTCATCATTCCTCTTCATGGGGTTTGACTGTGTCGATTGCTTTGGTTGTTCTTTCGCTGGGTGGCGGCGGAATAGCCATTCTTTTATCACTGCTCGGTGCCCAATTACCGGCTGGTACCCAATATGCGGTGATCGTGTTGACGAGCCTATCCGCTGTAGCCTTGAGTGGTTTTATAATTAGGGGATTAGGGGAAATTAAAGTCGGTGGAGCCGAGCTACTGACTAAAATTGGGCCGGTAGACAGTGATGCTCGAAGTCGTGCAGAAGCTGAAGTGGGTTCAGGTTTGCGTGCTTATCGTTTAGCATTTGCCGGGCAAGCAGCCGCTATCTTAGCCGTGGTGATTAATGGCGTTATGCTTGCAACCACTTTAGCTCGAACTCGGACTGATCATGCAGGATTATTACCCCTGGCTTGGACCGTAACAAATGCGTTATTAACTAGCGGCAGCAATTTAGCGGGATTTGTCTTATTTACCACTTTAGAAGTGCGTAATGGAGCTTTATTGTCTCAAGTTCATAAACGTGAATTAGACGCCAAGGAAGAAGAAATACATACACTTCAAGAGAGTCATGATACAGCAGTGGCTCGCTTAAATGATGGCCATCTCGTTGAGCTTGATTCTAGGGATGGACGGATAACGCATTTATCTGCACGTATTCGTGCTCTAGAAGCAAGGCTCGGAGAGGCTGGGCTTGCTCTCCCTGTACCGTTGGAAGCGGGAGAGCCGACTCCTACTGCAGCCACTGACTTATTTCGTCGCAGACCCAGTGCAGCTAGGGCAGCTGTTCCACCATCTGGGGGTACTGAAGAGGTAGCTGAAACTGGGGTTGGAGCGGCCGTTGCTCTTACGACGGGACATTCATAAAGCTATGGACTCAGTCCAAACTGTGGGGATAAAATGAGCCCAATTTTTTATAGAGCGACTGTCTTGTATCGTGGAGGCTCCCTCCCTACCACATTACTTACTTTACAGCTAACACACTGAGGTAACTATTATGCGAAGCGTTCTACGTGAAGCTGTCTTACGAGGTGACTGCAAGAAAGTATCGGCTCTTATTGCAGCGGGTGCCGATGTCAATGAAGTTAATATCCATGGAGAGTTACTACTCTCTCTGCTTAGTCTTTCGGATGAACCTACCATTCATGAGTATCGTGCTTTCATTTTACTGCTAGAGGCAGGGGCTAATCCCTTACAACCACAGCCCGGCGATAAATTGTGGAAAGCTGGCTTTCCGTTATTTGCCGCACTTAGGATGCATCACTTAGCGCAGATATTACTACTCTTGTGGTATGTGCCTGAAGATTACAAAACGATCATGATTATTCCAACAGCCAAAGACAGACCCTCCTACACTTTGCAAAGCTATATTGAAGTATCGGGTAGAACTGAAGCAAAAGATAGCAAGCATCGAGATTATGTTCGCTGGATTAACGAAACGGCTGCGGATGCTCAACAAGTAAGAGCATTGTTTGCTGAAGCAAAACGCTGTTTAGAGATAGCTCCCAGAACAGGAGACAATGGTGAAAAGGCGGCTCGTTTTTACAACCAAGCGGCGCAAATTTATCAAAAACACGAAGAGTTGGAGGATAGCTTAGTGTATTTTCGCCCTTCATCCCTGTATGACGACTCTGCCACCCCCAAACAACTTCATGCCTTATTCAAAGACTATTACCGACAAAAAAAATTGAGTTGCTTAGAAAAGGAATTTAATTGCGCTCAATTAGTCGAACGTGGATTAACACCTACCGATGAGGAAGGTGTTAAACATCATCTTGAATTTATTAATCGATTAATTGAGCTCAGTAAGCTTTTAGGCAAAGAAGCTGACTTGCGTGTCTATTTGGGTCGGGCAGCGGAAATGATGATGCGTTTACCCGACAGACGAGTTTCTGCAGCGAGCACGGAATCGGATGATGAAGTAGCTGTTGAGCTTGATAAAGGCGCAGAAGCTGACGATGAGAGGGCTTCATTATTAGAACATAAACCCGCTGCTGCTTCGCTTTT
>JBDNGR010000168.1:0-2284 GCA_041689165.1 Coxiellaceae bacterium | reverse complement strand
TGTAGTCGGTACGCATTATAAAAAGCAACAATCTAATGTGTCAATATTCCTGATGACTTTCTGATCATTGGCATCATGCGTTTACCATACGCGCTCCATTTTAAATTTAAAAAAAGACCCATTACCAGTGGCCTTATAACCTCAATGACAGGCATGAGTGCTTAAACCGACCTATTTGTCGCACGAATGATAAAAATAATAGTTGACTAAATTAGTCAGGATTGTTATAGTTGACTAGATTAGTCAGGTATTATTCTGTGGCGATAGTCATGCACTCGCACAAAAGTGTCAATCTGGTTTTGGATACTACGTAGGGAAATTAAGGCAACGGTGATTTAGAAATGTGGGCGCTTTGGATCTAGAGTTGGACAGTAGCGTTTTCCGTATAAATTTTATTGATTGAGGATTTGATTGATGGCAATTACATTGACTGAAAATGCGGCAAAAAAGATACAGAGCCAGCTTGTAAAGCACGGCAAAGGGGTTGCCCTTCGCATCGGCGTTAAGAAAGTTGGGTGTTCTGGCTTTGCTCACACCTTCGAGATTGCTGACGAAATACGCGTGGGAGATCACATGTTCGAGTCTCATAACGCTTGTGTGGTAATAGACACAGAGAGTCTGTTGGTGCTCGATGGCTCGCGTATCGATTTCGTCACCGAAGGGCTCAAGCAGATGTTTAAATTTGATAATCCTAAAGTCGAAAGCGAGTGCGGCTGTGGTGAGAGCTTCAACCTGAAGGTGAAAGTGGAAGCTGAAAAAGCGTAACCGTTGCATCGCCAAGAATGGCATGGCAGGGGGTTAG
Source organism: Coxiellaceae bacterium (assembly GCA_041689165.1). GTDB lineage: Bacteria > Pseudomonadota > Gammaproteobacteria > Coxiellales > Coxiellaceae > CAIQCE01. The sequence continues at coordinate 1,482 of JBDNGR010000168.1, read as the reverse complement.
GATGGGATGATATGGCGAAAGACTGTAGATAACACATTGAGTAATGAATTGATTAACTTACTAAATTCGAAAGTTTGAGGAGTACAACATGAGCGTAGTAATCGATTTACCTGATTTAGAAATGCCAGCGGCGTTGGCATTTACTGATAATGCAGCGAAGAAAGTAAAAGAGCTTATTGAGGAAGAGGGTTCACCAGACCTAAAACTTCGTGTATTTGTTAGCGGCGGCGGTTGTTCTGGTTTTCAATATGGTTTTACTTTTGAAGAAAACGTAAATGAAGATGATACACAAGTGCAAAAAGATAGCGTGACTTTGTTAGTTGATCCAATGAGCTTGCAGTATTTAATTGGTGCTGAGATTGATTATCAAGACAGCCTACAAGGTTCGCAATTTGTTATTCGTAATCCTAGCGCTAAATCTACCTGTGGCTGCGGGTCGTCCTTCTCAGCTTAACTTATCTTTCTCAACTTAGCTTAGGAGCAACATCATGAGTGCAGTACTGCAAAACCTCGTCAACCAGCCCTACAAGCATGGTTTCGTCACAGATATAGAGTCCGATGTCGCGCCGAAAGGGTTGGATGAAAACACCATCCGGATGATTTCTGCCAAAAAGAACGAACCTGAATGGCTGCTCGAGTTCCGGCTCAAGTCGTATCAGGCATGGCTCAAGATGAAAGAGCCAACGTGGCCTAACGTCCACTTCCCGAAAATTAATTATCAGGCGATCAGTTACTATGCCGCACCCAAGCAGAAGCCGAAGTTGAAAAGCATGGACGAGGTCGATCCTGAGTTGTTACTCACCTTCGAGAAGCTGGGCGTACCGCTGCATGAGCGCATGGCGCTGGCTGGCGTTGCGGTAGACGTTATTTTCGACAGTGTGTCGGTGACAACCACCTACAAGCATAAGCTGGCTGAGGTCGGAGTAATTTTCTGTTCGATGTCGGAGGCCGTGCTGGAGCATCCAGAGCTGGTGCAGAAGTATCTCGGTACCGTCGTGCCGACTGGCGATAACTTTTACGCCGCGCTTAATTCGGCAGTTTTCACCGATGGCTCGTTCTGCTTCATCCCCAAGGGTGTCAAGTGTCCGATGGATTTGTCGACCTACTTCCGCATCAACACCGAGGAAACAGGACAGTTCGAACGCACACTCATCATTGCCGAGGAAGGAGCTTCTGTCTCGTATCTTGAAGGCTGTACGGCACCCGCATTCAGCTCCAACCAGCTACATGCGGCGGTGGTTGAGTTGGTTGCGCTCGATAATGCCGACATCAAGTACTCAACGGTGCAGAACTGGTATGCGGGCGATGAAAACGGCGTCGGCGGCGTTTACAACTTCGTCACCAAGCGCGGCTTGGCCAAAGGCGTTAACTCGCGTATTTCGTGGACCCAGGTCGAGACCGGATCGGCAATTACCTGGAAGTATCCGTCCGTCGTACTGCTTGGCGACAATTCGGTTGGCGAGTTCTATTCGGTCGCCGTCA
>JBDNGR010000167.1:0-2580 GCA_041689165.1 Coxiellaceae bacterium | reverse complement strand
GTTATAACGCGTAGCACGCGCCAAGGGTGAACCCGTGACGCGCACTAAAGTGCCGGGTTCGCTCATTTCATATAAACGACCATCACAATCCTCAGCAGGACAGGTATCGCCAGGATTTAATTCAGGATGCTCCACAGCAACAATATCTGCACCTTGATAGGCATCAGCACCATTGCGTCCATGGCCTTTTGTATCCCCTTCTGGCGTGATAGAGCCTTTATTATTCAACGAAGCCGGGTCGTTTTTAGGTTTTCGACTGGGGGCTTTCTCGCTGCCTTGAATTTGAAATAACTTGCGCAACTTCGCAATACTGAGCAGCCCAAGCTCCAACTGGCGTGCCATCCAAGCATTCCCATGAATCAGCATCTTGGCAAATTCAGCGCTTTTTTCACTGATATTTGAAGCCATGATTTCAGCAAGAAACTCATCCATTTGCTCTTGGCTGAGCTTTGTAACTTTAGGCATTTTTTCTTTACGCCCCTTGGTCTTTTTAGCCATACTAATACCACCAACTGTCTACGTTGGACGCAGCAATTCCCGCTAGAACAATGTGATTGAAAAACGCACCTCCCAAAACGCAAGGAATAGCCATCCGTTAATTTAAAACGATAAAAATTCCTCTAACAAAATTAGACGCTTTAATTAATCTCGAAAAATGCACACTAAAAACAAAACAAGAACACCACTTGAGCCTTACTCTGTGATAGATGTTTAGGTGCTGTCCAGAGGGAGTTGAGCCGCTCGTGCGTGGATGATGGCATTGAATAAATCATCCCAACTATCAATGAAATAGCCAAGGAAATAAGATTTTATTTTATCCCAAAGAGTGATTCTGGATCTGTATCTGGCTCTTGCTTGTTGAAATAACTGGCAGCCAAGCTCCTGTACCTGATCAACAAAGAAAGCCAGCATCATCAGCATCACAAACACAGTACATAAGTTTTTCTCGCCATGTCCAAAGTTGTGCTCAAAATGGTAGTTTTGGTTTTTTAATGTGTTAAATACCCCGTTTTCGACTTTCCAGTTAACCCGACCTCCTCTCATGATGTCATAAACATTATCATTGGTAATAGTTATGTCAGTCACCCAGCAAAAATGTTGGATGACTCCTTTTTTATCAGTTTCCCAATACTCTAAAAAATTGATTTTAAAATCAGAATGGCCCTTGTTTAATGGGGCGTCATTGATATAACGATAGGCATGAGTCACCCCTTTCTCTGTTTCATGTTGATACATTGAGCACTTTTGTTCATCGACCCATTTAAACAGGAATTGATGATCGCCTGGTTTAGCACCAATAATGTATCGCATATCATTGTTCTTTAATTCGTTAAGATGCGGATAATTTGAGGCCAATGCGTCCTCTACAACAATGATTTTTAAATGAGGGTGTTCTCTTCGCAAATCTCGATACAGTCGTTTAGAAGCATTACGCTCACAATCGTTTTTGGTGCTACCGTCTATGTTCATAATGGGTTCAGGAGCAAAAGGAATAACCATTTTACGATCCGGATGTACAATTGCGGCGCAATAAAGATTATGATAATAGGTCGCTTCTTCTTCCGGAAATTTAGCACGATGATAGGCTTCAATACTGACTTCTATTCGCTGTTTATCAGCTTCGGATAGATCCTTTGGTTTATTTTTACCTTCCAACATTCCGATAAGACCAGCAATATCAGCGAGATCAATGACAGCTTCTTCACTGTCAGCATTAAAGTGAATCAGTTTCCAGGATAACAGGGCTGGCTTGAGCAGTAGATAACTGCGTGCTGTTATTTTTGAGGTATCATCCGACCTTTTATTCGATATTTTTATGCGACATCTATGCTCGTATTTGACACAGCAATTACAACAACTAATACAATTAGACTTAAAAAAACCAGTTCCATCACCAGCCACAAGATAATGGCCACCTAAATAACGATACGCCTCTAATTCCTTGCCCCGTTGTACAGCTGCAAACACAGCTTTAAAAGATTTTCTTAAGCTGCTTGGAACCACTTCATCCAATCGCTCCCGCATGTAAGTATCTGATGGGACTTGTTCGATATCATACAATGATCGCAAATTATGACGAATATGCTCATCTTTTTGATGGCTTTCGTCGAAATTAAGTAACGATGGATGCTTTAGACCAAAAACAGCAAGACCTGACATTAAACAATCAACAATACTAATCAACTTTGTTCGTGAATCACGCTTGCGTGGCTCTTTTATCTCAATGAATGTATTACGAATAGTACCCAACAACCCTTTTGCAGACAAACTCTTCCTTGATCCCATTTTTATACAACAAACCAATAATCTGTAAGAATGAGCCTAGAATACTATAAAAGTTTACGAGTTAACATTTATTAAGGCCTTGCTCAGATGGGGTTTTAATGTCTAGCGGGAATTGCTGGGCTAAGCATAAACTTCAAAGCCTTGCAGATCGAGGAACAAACGTTGAAAAAGAGTCTCTGTTTTGAAGATCCCATAGCACCGTCTCTTCACTACTTTTATCAAATTATTCAGGCCTTCAACAAAGCCACTATTGCGTCTGTTCTTGAAATAATTAGCCAAGTAAGACTTGTATTT
>JBDNGR010000166.1:0-1948 GCA_041689165.1 Coxiellaceae bacterium | reverse complement strand
AAAATCAGCAACAATTACTCACTAGCTGTTGTCAACGTAATGGCCGGTTAGCTTTGGCCGCCATTACCGGTATCAATCTGACATTAATTTACAAATGGACGACTGAGGCCGATCTGGCGAGGATTAGTGGCATTGGTGAAGATTATGCACAACTGCTTGAACATAGCGGCGTGGATTGCGTGCAGGTGTTAGCACAATTTAGCGCGGAAAAATTATTCCAGACCATGCAAAAAATCAATGAACAAAAGAAACTGGTACGGCAAATGCCTAGTTTGTCACAAGTAGAAACGTGGGTAGAAGACGCTAAATTACTGCCGTCCATACTGGCACGCTAAAGCCTAATCAGGCTTGCACATCCTGGCAATCTGGGCATAAACCATAGATGTTCAGGGCATGTCCTGTCATTTTGAATTGAGCCTGTTGGGCTATCATCTTTTGCCGTTTTTCGATGATCTCATCCATAAACTCCTCGACACGGCCACATTTGACACAAACCAAATGATCATGATGCTCTGCCTGACTTAACTCAAATACCGAGTATCCGCCTTCAAAATTATGGCGGTGGATCAATCCCGCTGCTTCAAACTGCGTCAGCACCCGATAAACAGTGGCCAGGCCCACGTCCTCGCCCATTTCCAAAAGGGCTTTATAAACATCTTCCGCACTTAAATGATGGTCACTGGATTGCTCAAGAATTTGCAGCACTTTCAAACGCGGCATCGTAATTTTTAATCCGGCATCTTTTAACTGCTGACTTTCTTGCACAAATACTCCTTTAGCCTTGAATGTACTGGAAAATGGACAGCTGAATCAGGATATTCAATGTCGTTGCAGGTGTCTTTCAACAACTGACAGGGTATTATGGCGAAATTTTCTCCCGGAGGCCAAAAAATGCGACTTAGCATGATTCTCATGAGTATCGCGTTAATACTCTCGCTCACCAGCTGTATTTCTTATGATTTTTCCCGACGGGTTGTTCAGCAAGGTAACTTACTTCCCCAGGAAAAAATAGAGCGCTTAAAAATCGGCATGAGTAAAGACGATATCGCCATTCTCATGGGCACCAGTATGCTAAGCCCAATGTTTAATAATGAACGCTGGGATTATGCCTATACTTGGCGTAAGGGCAGCGGAGCCACTGAAACGCATAACCTAAGCTTGTTCTTCAAGAATAGCAGGTTAATACGCGTTGAACATCAGCCTTAATTTGATCCTGTCCGTATTAGGGTCTGTCAACAGACCCTAATACGGACACAGCGACTAGTTAATACCCTTCTGCCGCGCCCGCTGTCGTCTTTTTTCTTTAGGGTCAATCAGCAATAGCCGATAAATTTCTATCCGATCACCAGCTTTAACCACCGTATCCAGCGGAACTTGTTTGGCAAAAATGCCAACCACCAGGCCGACAACGTCTGGATGACTGTTATACAAACCAGACTGCGCCAGCGCATCGGCTACGGTAGCGCCGGCTGGCAACGTTAATTGTAAATGAATGGATGGTTTATCCGCCGGACTATAAACTATCTCAACGTTGACCATACAATTCCTGGGCACGATCACAGAATGCATCCACCATCTTATCAGTCACTTGCTCAAAAACAGGCCCCAGTAGCATCGATAGCATACGGCCGGCAAAATCAAACTCCAGGTCGAAGGAAATATGACACCCTTCGGGCACTTCATCAAACCGCCAAAAACCTTCCAAATGGCTAAATGGGCCATCAACCAGGCGGATTTCTATCATTTTATTGGCTTGCAAACGATTGCGGGTAGTAAATGATTTACTCATACCAGCGGCCGTGATGACCAGCGTCGCCTGTACTTCATCCTCATCACGGTGATGTACCAGGCTCTTGGAAAAATAAGGCAAAAATTCAGCATAATTATCAACATCATTCACTAAATTGTACATTTGCTCACAGGGAAAAGGCACTACCCGTGATTTTTT
>JBDNGR010000165.1:0-14779 GCA_041689165.1 Coxiellaceae bacterium | reverse complement strand
TATTGTAATTACTTGACGGGTTATTGTAGTTATTATTGGAACCATGTGCGCTAAGCAAAGCTGGCGCTTGCTAGCTGGTGGCCTTCATAAGAACGCAAAGTCCAGCCTGAGTAATCAAAAAGCTGAAATTCAAGTAAGAACCATTGAGCTCAGTATCGAGCCTTGCGCGAGCTAGGTAACAACATTCGTGAAGCGTAGGCAGAGAGTCGATAGACCGTTAGGTGGAATGCCACCTTTAAGTGATAGAGCCTCGAGAGATAATGAAGACGTGAAAGGCCGAGCGAGTATGTAGAAGCGAAGGCAACACCACATTAACTTAAGTTAATGTGGCTTTCCGGGGTCCGAGAGCACGGCATGTCGATACAGTAAACGTCGGAACTTGGGAGATCCTGTTGGAGTAAACAATGAAGTTGAATGACACAATCAAGAAAGACAATTTCGAGAGGGGGTCTTATTCTCCACCAGGAAGTCAGATCGATTCATAGTAGTGGGGAAACTGGGTAATGCCAATGGAGCGAAGGGATCGACAACAACTGAATCTTCTTACAGGCGCTCAGAACATCCACTGTGATGAAAACTCTGAGAACAAAATAGGACGGCAAAACAGGAACCTATCGGCCACGTGCTGGAAAATCACATGCGGGGTTCTGTGTGGCCTTCGGCTGAAACTGCTGACATTTAGCTATTGGAGTAGGCAAGCCAAGGAATGGCCCGCCTTCAATTAAGAATTATTGAACTTCGCGGTCAACCCACTCAACATAAGCCATTGGCGCTTTATCACCAGCACGTAAGCCACACTTCAAGATACGCAAATAGCCGCCCTGACGTGTTTTACTGCGAGGAGCAATGACTGTAAATAACTTTGCAACTGCTTCTGAGTCACGCAAGCGTGCAAAAGCTAAGCGACGTCTAGCCACTGTGTCTTCTTTCGCCATAGTAATTAATGGCTCAACAAAACGGCGTAACTCTTTGGCTTTCACCACAGTCGTTTTAATCAATTCATGTTTAAGCATAGAAGCAGACATGTTTTTGAACATAGCTTTGCGATGGCTACTATTACGATTTAATTTTCTTCCACTTTTACGGTGATGCATGATGTTTCTCTAAAATTGCACTCAATTTTTAAATATTTTAATGGTTTTCCAACTCAGCTGGAGGCCAGCCATCTAGTTTCATACCTAAACTTAAGCCACGTTGTACTAGCACAACTTTAATTTCCATTAATGATTTTTTACCTAAGTTAGGCGTTTTCAATAAATCATTTTCACTACGCATAACCAGATCGCCAATATAATAAATGTTTTCCGCTTTCAAGCAGTTTGCTGCACGCACTGTCAATTCTAAATCATCAACGGGGCGCAGTAAGAGTGGATCCATCTTTGAGCGGGAATCATCTGCCTGAATACGCTCTTCGTGTTGAATATCAACAAAAGCCGCTAATTGACACTGTAAAATAGTGGCTGAATAGCGAATAGCATCTTCTGGTGTCAAAGTACCATTAGTTTCCAATTCGATGATCAATTTATCTAAGTCGGTACGTTTTTCGACGCGTGCATTTTCAACTTGATAAGTCACGCGACGTGCTGGACTGAAAGATGCATCCAGTAGCAAGCTGCCTACGGTACGAGACTCCTCAGAACGACTGCTTGCTGGTTGATAACCGCGGCCTAATTCGACTTTAAGGCGCATATCTAACTCAACATCTTTAGTAAGATGAGCAATAACATGTCCTGGGTTAACAATTTCTACATCGTGTGTAGTATCGATATCACCCGCTACAACTGGCCCAATACCTTTCTTTTTCAAATGCAAAGTGACACTTTCACGACCCTTAAGAACAATAGCTACGCCTTTAAGGTTAAGCAAGACATCAACGATATCTTCACGTACACCTTCTAATGAACTGTATTCATGCTCAACACCATTAATTTCAACTTCAACAATAGCCGCACCAGGCATAGAAGAAAGTAAAATTCGTCTTAAAGCATTACCAAGTGTGTGCCCAAAGCCACGCTCTAAAGGCTCCAAAACAATTTTAAAATTATTCGAACTGAGAACTTGGACTTGAATATTCTTAGGTGTTAAGAAATTCTTATAAATATCCACCATTATGATGCCCCTAGTGTTACTTCGAGTATAATTCGACAATCAAGTTAACTTTAAATTCAGAAGGAAGATCTAAAATATCAGGCGATGTTTTAAATGTTCCTTTCATTGCCTTAGTATCTACTTCTAACCAGCTAGCTGCTGGGCGCTGTTGTGCCAACTCTAAAGATGCATTGATTCGCATTTGTTTTTTAGCTTTTTCACGAACTTCAATAAGATCTTCTGGCGCTAGCACATAAGAAGCGATATTGACCACCTTTCCATTAACTAAAATAGCTTTGTGGCTCACTAATTGGCGCGCTTCAGAACGTGTGCAGGCGAAGCCCATACGATATACGACGTTATCTAAACGTGCCTCTAATAGTTTAAGTAGGTTATCACCGGTAGAGCCACGCATTCTGTCGGCTTCTGCGTAGCGATTTCTAAATTGTCTTTCGAGTACGCCATAATAACGTTTGATCAGTTGCTTCATGCGCACTTGCGAACCGTAGTCAGTATTACGAGTACGACGCTGCCAATGTTGGCCTGGGATACGCTCCATATTACATTTTGTATCTAATGAACGAATTCCGCTCTTAAATCCCAAATCGGTTTTTTCGCGTCGCGCTAAGCGGCACTTGGGACCAATATATCTTGCCATGTGTTACCTCTATTTAGATTCGACGCTTCTTACGTGGTCGACAACCGTTATGGGGAACTGGAGTAATATCCTCTAATCGCCCAATCTCTAAATTGTTACGCAATGCACGTACAGCAGAATCACGACCGCCACCAGCACCACTAATATAAACTACAGCTAACCGCTTTAATTGATATTTTTCTTGAGCCGTTTTTGCCACTTTGTCGGCTGCTAATTGTCCGGCATAAGGAGTCTTTTTACGTGAGCCCTTAAAACCGCAGTTACCCGCAGCTGACCAAGCCAGTGTATTTCCACTTAAGTCGGTAATAGTCACAATACAGTTATTAAAGGTGGCTTTTATATAAGCTATCCCTTCTGAAACCTGTGTTTTTTTCTGACGCTTTGCTCTCATGTTTTATCTAATCCCGTTATTAATTACGTATCGGTTTGCGCTTACCCTTGCGAGTACGAGCATTAGTCTTAGTACGTTGTCCACGAACAGGCAAACCTAAACGGTGCCTTCGACCTTGAAAGCTACCTAAGTCCATTTTGCGCTTAATGTTCATCGAAATCACACGACGAAGATTACCTTCTGTTGTGTGTTTTGCCGTTTCAGAACGCAAGCTTTCTAATTGAGCTTCCGTCAAATCTCTCACTTTCATAGCAGGGTCAACTTTAGCATCCGCACAAATCTTGTCAGCTAAGCTAGGTCCAATACCATAAATCGCACGCAAGGCAATCCGCGCATGTTTTTGCACGGGTATATTAACCCCAGCGATACGTGCAGACGTTAATGCTGTCATTCAAATCTCCCACAGAAACAAATGTCTAAATCGATCTATCCATTCAAAAAAGCCGCTAAGAATACCGTTTTGTCCGGTAAAAAGCAAGCTAAAAACCGCTATTTTCCACTACTTTAAAAGTGGCTTAACAACAACTTAACCTTGACGCTGTTTATGGCGGCCATCGCTACAAATCACGCGCACAACGCCTTCACGACGTACGATCTTGCACTTACGACAGATTTTTTTTACTGATGCTCTGACTTTCATTTTTTTACTCCACTCGACCTTAAAACACTCATATATAATTCTATTCATTATCGGACTGGATCCCCTACCCGAATAGGGGACGGCTCACACCGCTTTTATTTTTTACTGCACAAATCAACTATTATCGTGCCAACTGAAAGAGGGCAGGCAGCCCGCCGCCCCTACAAACACCGATCCAATTTAAAGAAGGGTCTCAGAGGAGACCCACCCCTACAATTTATCTTATTAGACCCACCTTAGTACCCTTGGCATTGGATTTACGCATCAAGGACTCATACTGATGGCTCATTAAATGGGCCTGAACTTGAGCAATAAAGTCCATAATGACCACCACAATAATAAGCAACGAAGTTCCACCAAAATAGAAGGGGACATTCCAAGCCATGATCAAAAACTGCGGCATCAATGAAACTAGAGCCAAATAAATCGATCCTACCAAGGTCAGACGCGTCATAACCTGATCGATATAATTAGCGGTTTGCTCACCTGGACGAATTCCAGGAATAAAAGCACCGGATTTACGCAAATTGTCAGCCGTTTCTCTCGGACTAAAAACTAATGCCGTGTAGAAAAACGCAAAAAACATAATCGCAGCTGCAAACAACAACATATAGCCTGGTTGGCCAGGTGATAAGGCCAAAGCCACATCATTCAACCAACCGAAACCATTGGTTGTACCAAAAAATTTGGCAACAGCCGCTGGAAACAAAATAATACTCTGCGCAAAAATCGGCGGAATCACCCCAGCGATATTAATTTTAAGCGGCAAATGACTGCTTTGCGCTGCATAAAGTTTTCGGCCTTGTTGACGCTTTGCATAATTAATCGTAATGCGGCGCTGGGCTCGCTCAAAGTAAACCACTACTCCTGTCACACAAACCACTGCAACAATTAACAAAATTAAAGTTAATACTTGCATTTGTCCTTGACGAACTTGCTCTAGAACTTCTGCAATCGCCGCAGGAAAACGTGATGCTATGCTCGCAAATATAATTAAGGAGATACCATTACCAATGCCATGTTCAGTAATTTGCTCACCTAACCACATCAAGAACAAGGTTCCAGTCACTAGTGTAATGACGGCCACAAAATAAAACCCCAGATTGGGATTAATCGCAATTCCTTCACTCACTAACCACTTACAAATACCAATAGCCTGAAAAGCTGACAAAAATACCGTGGCATAACGGGTATATTGTGTAATTTGGCGTCTACCAGCTTCGCCTTCTTTTTTCAGCTGTTGCAAGCTCGGTGAAATTGTTCCAAACATCTGAATAATGATGGAAGCAGAGATATAGGGCATAACCCCTAAAGCAAACAGAGTAAGGCGCGATAAAGCACCCCCTGAGAACATATTAAAAAGACCTAAGATTCCACCTTCGTTATGGCTAAATAATGCCGCTAATTTTTGCGGATCTAAACCTGGCACAGGAATATAAGAACCGAGGCGATAAACCAAGAGGCCGATGAGAACAAATAACAGGCGGCGCTTTAATTCATGCAAACCGCCTTGAGACAGTGCAGAGCCGGTCTTGGAGTTGGCCATCACTATTCCTCGACTTTTCCGCCTGCTGCTTCAATGGCAGCTTTAGCTCCTTTAGTCACTTTTATGCCGCGCACGGTGACAGCCTTTTTCAATTCACCAGAGGCAATAATTTTAACTGTCTTAACACTACTGTTAATCAGCTTTGCGGCTTTCAAACTCAAGAAATCAACTACATCACCTGAAATTTTTTCTAATTCGTGCAAGCGGATTTCTGCACGTTCTAACGATTGGCGTGAAGTAAAACCAAATTTAGGCAAGCGACGTTGCAAAGGCATTTGCCCCCCTTCAAAACCCACTTTATGATAACCACCCGCACGAGAATGTTGTCCTTTGTGACCACGGCCACAAGTTTTACCAACACCACTACCTATGCCACGACCAACACGTAATCTAGGTTTTTTTGAACCTTCTGCAGGCTTAATAGTGTTCAGTTTCATGTTATGCTTTCTCTACTTTTAATAAATATGAAATTTTATTGATCACACCACGAACACTAGGCGTGTCTTCCCGCTCAACTGTATGGTGCATGCGTTTTAAACCCAATGCTTTTACACATAAAGTATGCTTAGGGATCAAACCAAAGCGGCTCTTAACTAGAGTAATTTTTAATTTTTTGACGCTTGTCATTATTTACTACCCTCATCCAAGATTTCAGCAACAGTTTTACCACGCTTTTCAGCTACTGTTTCAGGAGTTTCCATTGAAGTAAGTGCTTTAAGCGTAGCGCGCACTACATTTACTGGATTAGTTGATCCATAGGACTTTGCTAATACGTTCTTCACACCCAGAACTTCAAAAACAGCTCGCATCGCACTACCCGCAATAATGCCGGTGCCTTGTGAAGCAGGTTTCATAAATACTTGGCTGGCACCATGATGCGCTGTGATCATGTGATATAAAGTGTCGCCACATAAATCAATCTGGATCATATTGCGATGTGCGCTTTCAGTCGCCTTCTGGATAGCTATAGGTGCTTCTTTCGCTTTACCTAAGCCAAAGCCAATGCGGCCGTTACCATCACCAACTACTACCAAGGCAGAAAGACGAAATACACGACCACCACTCACCACTTTTGTTGTACGATTAATGGCGACTAGCTTTTCGCGGTAACCGTCATTAGTACTTTCTAATTCTGCTTCTGCTCGCATATTTTCCTCTTCTTAATTCAGCATCAAAATAGTCTTAAAATTCCATGCCACCTTCACGCGCTGCATCTGCCAAAGCGGCAACACAACCGTGGTAACGAAAACCTGAGCGATCAAAGGCTACTTTCTTAACACCTACTTTCACAGCACGTTGTGCAATTGTTTCGCCAATTAAAGTCGCTGCCTCTTTATTGCCACCATGTTTGATTCGGGCGCGCAATTCTTTTTCAACGCTCGATGCTGCTGCAAGCACACGATCACCGCTGATGATTTGTGCGTAAATATGGTTAGGGGTACGATGAATACAAAGGCGCGTAACACCTAAAGTTTTCATATGCGCACGAGGTGCGCGTGTACGACGTAAACGAGATTGATGTTTAGTCTTCATTATTTCTTCTTAACCTCTTTCAAAATAATCACTTCACCGGCGTAGCGTATACCTTTACCTTTATAAGGCTCAGGCGGTCTAACAGCACGAATGTTAGCGGCCATTTGGCTCACTTGTTGCTTATCAGCGCCTTTTAATACAATTTCGGTAATTGCTGGTGTTTCAACAGTAATACCGTGTGGCATAGTGAAAGCAACTGGATGAGATTTACCGACCGTTAAATTCAACAGCTTACCTTGAGCTTGAGCACGATAGCCCACGCCAACCAAAACTAGTTTACGTTCGAAACCTTGGCTTACGCCCTGAACCATATTTTGCACTAAAGCCCGTGTTGTTCCAGCCAACGCATTAGTTTGTTTTTCGTCATTGGTCAATTTAACTTGCAGGGAACCATCTTCCATGGACAAATTTACTAAGCTATGGATAACGTGGCTCAGCTCACCATGCTTACCTTTAATAACCAGGTGTTGTCCATCCAGCTTTACATCAACGCCTGCTGGAATTTGGACGGGATTTTTAGCGACTCTACTTGCCATTTCCTAAGCTCCTAACTAACCACACAAATAACTTCGCCACCCAAGCCCTGACGACGCGCTGCTGCACCCGTCATGACACCTTTAGAGGTTGTAATAATAGCGATACCTAAACCATCTTTAACTCGAGGTAACTCGTCTTTTTCAACATACCTACGTAAGCTCGGACGACTGATACGACTAATTTTGTCAATAACAGCTTTGTTGCCGTTATGATATTTCAACATTACTTTCAAAGTTGGCTTGGCTTCTGCTTCAATACGCGAGCAGTCCATAATATAGCCTTCTTCTTTTAATACTTGGGCGATAGCAAGCTTCAGCTTAGAAAAAGGAATCAAAACTTCAGCTTTTCTTACTAACTGCGCATTTCTAATGCGGGTTAACATATCGGATATAGGGTCTTGCATGCTCATAAAATTAGGTCCTGTTGTTTATCAAATTACCAGCTTGCTTTTCTTAAGCCGGGGACATCACCACGCATCATGACCGCTTCGCGCAAGCACAAGCGACACAATGCAAATTTTCGATAAGTTCCGTGTGATCGTCCGCAAGAGCGGCAACGATTGCGAACGCGGCAAGGGCTTTCATCACGTTTAGCCTTAGCTAATTTCAACATAGCTTCATAAGCTTCTTCAGGTGAACCCTTGCGAACGATTTCTTTAAGTGCTAAGCGAGCCTTACGGCGTGCTTGGGACAAATCAATACGTTTGTTGTTGCGTGCTACTGAACTTTTCTTAGCCATAATTCCTCTCTTAATCTCTCAGCGGAAAATTAAATGCTGTTAACAAAGCTTTGGCAGCATCTACACTCTTTGCGTCTATGGTTAGCGTAATATCCATTCCACGAATCGCATCGATCTTGTCATACTCAATTTCAGGAAAAATAATTTGCTCTTTGATACCTAAGCTATAATTCCCACTCTTATCAAAAGCCTTACCACTAAAACCGCGAAAATCACGGATACGAGGGATGGCAATAACAATTAAACGCTCTAAAAATTCATACATGCGCGTGCCACGCAAGGTGACTTTACAACCGATTGGCCAATGATCACGAATCTTAAAGCCTGCAATCGATTTGCGTGCCAAGGTTGCCACTGGTTTCTGGCCAGTAATTTTAGCCAAGTCCTCGATAGCGTTGTTGATGATTTTTTTATCAGCAACAGCTTCGCCCAGTCCCATGTTAAGAGTGATCTTTTTAATCTTTGGAACTTCCATCACACTTTTGTAACCAAACTGCTTTTGCAATTCAGGTACAATTTTTTCACGATATTGTTTTTTTAATGCGGTCATTTTTTATTACCTTTTAAACTTCAACTACTTCGCCATTAGATTTAAAAACTCGAACCTTTTTGCCGTCTACTAAAGTCTTAAATCCAACTCGATCAGCTTTTTTGGTGGTCGGGTTATAAAGAGCAACATTAGCAATGGCTATAGAAGCTTCCCTTTCTAGAATCCCACCTTGTTCATTTTTATTTGGGTTAGGGCGCACACATTTTTTAACCATGTTAATACCCTCAACCAAAACTCGTTCAGCCATCACTCTAAGCACTTTGCCACGACGACCGCGGTCTTTACCTTTAGTAACGATGACTTCATCATTTTTCTTAATTTTATTCATAACCACGTTCCAATATTATTTGCTGTATTTCTACAATACTTCCAAAGCCAAAGAAATAATTTTCATAAAACCAATGCTCCGTAGCTCACGAGTCACAGGGCCGAAAATACGAGTTCCAATCGGTTGCTTTTGATTATTCAGTAAAACGATTGCATTTGTATCAAATCGAATTAAAGAACCATCAGCGCGACGTACGCCTTTACGTGTACGCACGACCACAGCCAACATCACTTCACCTTTCTTTACCTTGCCACGTGGCACCGCATCTTTGATCGTAACTTTGATAACATCGCCAACATGTGCGTAGCGACGCTTTGAGCCACCCAACACCTTAATACACATGGCACTACGCGCACCGCTATTATCAGCGACTTCAACCACTGATTGCGTTTGTATCATTGAGTCTCTCCAGTCCGTTCAATCACGTTAACCAATTTCCAACGCTTTAGTTTAGAAATCGGTCGGCATTCTTGCACTTCAACCACGTCACCGACTTGGCAAGTATTACCTACATCGTGTGCATGCACTTTAGAAGCACGTTTGATATATTTCTTATAAACAGGGTGCTCTACTTGGCGTTCTACTCGAACTACCACTGTATCTTTGTTTTTATTACTAACCACGACACCTGTTAATTTGCG
Organism: Coxiellaceae bacterium; assembly: GCA_041689165.1. Taxonomy (GTDB): domain Bacteria; phylum Pseudomonadota; class Gammaproteobacteria; order Coxiellales; family Coxiellaceae; genus CAIQCE01. The sequence continues at coordinate 5,129 of JBDNGR010000165.1, read as the reverse complement.
CGGTAGTGTTTGTGTTTGCTCTCTCATTAAGCGCCCTCTTTTTCGCGAAGAATCGTTTTAATACGCGCGATGTCACGACGTACACGAGTAAATAAATGCGGTTTTGTAGCTTGTCCCAAACCATTTTGCATGCGCAAATTGAATTGCTCTTTTAACAAACTGAACATTTCTTTCTTAAGTTCATCAACTGATTTTTGTTTTAGTTCAGCAGTTTTCATTACATGATCTCTCGTACTTGGAAAGCAGCTTTCACTGGTAGTTTCGCCGCAGCTAATTTAAAAGCTTCGCGCGCTAATTCTTCAGTGACACCACTTAATTCAAACATCATTCGGCCTGGTTGCACCAAAGCCACCCAATATTCCACGTTACCCTTACCTTTACCTTGACGAACTTCTAAAGGTTTTTTAGAAATTGGTTTGTCAGGGAAAATGCGAATAAACAATTTTCCACCACGTTTAATGTGGCGCGTAATGCTACGGCGCGCAGCTTCTAATTGACGAGAAGTAATGCGTCCTAGATCAAGTGACTTCATACCAAAATCACCAAAACTTACTCGATTACCGGTAGTTGCTACACCACGATTTCGACCTTTAAAATCTTTACGGAATTTTCTCTGCTTAGGCTGTAACATCTCTGTACCCTTCTATACCTTATTCTTCGCTGTTCTCAGCAACATTAATTTGAGCTGGTTTTTCTTTAGCTAATACTTCACCTTTGAAAATCCAAACCTTCACACCAATAATCCCATAAGTGGTTTTAGCAATAGCTGTCCCATAATCAATATCAGCACGGAAAGTATGTAATGGCACACGACCTTCACGATACCATTCAGTACGTGCGATTTCAGCACCACCTAAACGACCTGCCACGGTAATTTTAATACCTTCAGCACCATTACGCAGTGTGGTTTGAACCGCACGCTTCATCGCACGACGGAACATAACGCGACGCTCTAGTTGTTGTGCAATATTTTCAGCTACTAACTTGGCATCAAGCTCTGGCTTACGAATTTCTTCGATACTCAAGTGAACAGGAACGCCAATTAATTTAGAAAGCTCTTGGCGTAGACTTTCACTATCACCACCCTTTTTACCAATGATCACAGCAGGACGTGCTGAGTGAATAATAACTCGAGCTGTACGTGCTGGACGCTCAATTTGGATGCGGCTAATAGCAGCACCTTTTAACTTCTTAGTTAAAAATTTTCTAATCTTAAGATCAGCATGTAAGTAGTTAGCAAAATCTTTGCTATGTACGTACCACTTTGAGGTCCAATCTTTAGTAATACCTAAACGTATTCCTACTGGATTTACTTTCTGACCCATTACTTACCCTCTTTAATAAATATCGATCCAATTCTTAAGATGGCAGGCACCCAGTTTACACATGGGATCTGCCCCTACATTTATTCCGCAACCACAATTGTGATATGGCTTGTACGTTTAATAATTTGATTTGCACGACCGCGAGCACGCGCGTGAAATCTTTTAGCAGTTGGACCTACATCTACATAAATAGTGTCAACCCTCAATTCATCAATATCCGCACCTAAGTTGTGCTCAGCATTTGCAATAGCAGATACCAAAACTTTACGAATAAAGTGTGCACCTTTTTTCGGACTAAATTCTAATAATTCAACCGCTCGCGCGACTGGCATTCCACGTACTTGATCAGCGACTAAGCGCATCTTTTGTGGAGAAATATGCACATTTTTTAGTATGGCAGTAGCTCTCATGCTTAATCTCCTTTCTTGCCTGTGGCCGCTTTCTTATCACCAGAGTGACCTTTGAAAGTTCGAGTTAAGGCGAATTCACCCAATTTATGTCCCACCATGTTTTCACTGATGTACAAAGGCACGTGTAAGCGACCATTGTGGACCGCGATAGTTAAGCCAACCATATCAGGAGTTACCATAGAACGACGAGACCAAGTTTTAATAGGCCGTCGGTTGTTGCTTTCTACAGCCTGTTCTACTTTCTTTTGCAGATGATGATCTACAAAAGGGCCTTTACGTGTCGATCTTGGCATTTAAAATTCCTCTAATTCACTCTTTTCTAGTGTACATGTATTAAGCAGTTCCAACTCAGAGAGGGCGTGGACCCAATTTACACACGCGCGCCGTCTCTACAATTTTTTTAATTACTTAGCTCTTCTATCACGCACAATCATTTTCTGCGTTCGTTTGTTCTTACGAGTCTTATAACCCTTGGTCGGTACGCCTGTTGGGCTAACTGGATGTCGGCCACCAGAAGTTCTACCTTCACCACCACCATGCGGGTGATCCACTGGGTTCATCGCTACACCACGAACTGTAGGTCGAATACCACGCCAGCGATTAGCACCGGCTTTACCCAATTGACGCAAGTTGTGCTCAGTATTGGAAACTTCACCGATTGTTGCACGGCAAGTGATTAATACCTTACGCATCTCACCAGAACGCAAACGTAGTACAGCGTGAGTTCCCTCACGTGACACTAATTGTGCAGAAGTACCAGCACTGCGAATAAATTGCGCACCTCTACCCGGCTTCAACTCAATACAGTGAACCAGTGAACCCACTGGAATATTCTGTAAAGGTAAAGCACTGCCTACACGGATCGGTGCATCATTACCTGAGATAACCTCAGCGCCTTTCTGCAGTCCACGAGGGGCAATAATATAGCGTCTTTCGCCATCCACGTACAGAACTAATGCAATATAAGCACTACGATTTGGATCATATTCCAGGCGCTCAACATGACCTAAGACTCCGTCTTTATCACGCTTAAAATCAACCATACGATAATGATGCGCATGACCACCACCACGACGTCGAACAGTAATACGCCCTTGGTTGTTACGACCACTAATACGCTTCTTAGCTTTCACTAAAGCGGCATGAGGTCGACCTTTATGTATTTCTTTATTAACAACGACTACTTTATGTCGTTGTCCTGGAGACGTTGGTTTCTTTTTAACTAAAGCCATTTTTTCACCCTATCTTCACGCTACTTGCTGACTAAGATCAATAGCACTGCCTTGCTCTAGCGTGACGTACGCCTTCTTCCAAGCTTGGTGTTCACCCTTGATTTGCCCAAATCGAGCCGCCTTCGGTTTCATATTTAAAACTCGAAGTGAACGAACCTTCACATTAAAAAGCTGCTCAACAGCGGCCTTCAATTCTACTTTGCTCGCATCCTTACGTACTTCAAATACCATTTGTTGGTAGTTATTTGAGGCCTGAGAAGCCTTTTCTGAAATATGCGGTGCTTTAATAATCGTTAATAATCTTTCTGTATTCATGCTAACTTCTCCTCAAGTTGTTTAAGCGCAGCTAGCGTGACCACTACTCGCTCAGCTCCTACTAAGCAAACAGGATCAAGGTGCATAACATCACCCACGCCAACCGCTGGTAAGTTACGCGCAGCCAGCATTAGGTTTTCTTGGAAACCAGCCACTACCACAAATACCTGACCCTCAGCTTTCAAACTGCTTAATTTTGCTAGCAATTCTTTAGTCTTAGGCGCAGTCAACAACAAGTCATCCACTACCATCAAGCGATCTTGACGCACTAATTCAGATAAAATGCTCGCCATTGCTCGCTTAAACATTTTCTTGTTTACTTTTTGGCTAAAATCACGAGGCACTGCCGCAAAAGTTTTACCGCCTGTACGCCACAATGGACTTCGAATAGTACCCGCACGTGCACGACCTGTACCTTTTTGACGCCAAGGCTTAATTCCGCCACCGCGGACTGCTGAGCGATTTTTTTGCGCTTTGGTACCAGCACGTCTACCGGCTAATTGCGCTGTTACCACTTGGTGAATAAGCGCTTCTTTAAAATCACAGCCAAATATCGGGTCAGCGACCTGTACTGGGGAAGTTATTTGAGTTGCTAATGCAACGACTTGCAGTTCCATTATTTATCCCCCTTCTTTGCTTTCACAGAAGGTGAAACCACTAGTTCAGTTCCGGGAGCTCCAGGAACTGCGCCTTTAATTAATAACAAGTTGCGTTCTGCATCGACACGTACGATCGTTAATGCTTGAGAGGTACGCAATACATCACCCATGTGACCTGACATTTTCTTACCTTTCATCACGCGGCCTGGAGTTTGGCATTGACCAATAGAACCAGGAGCACGATGTGACAAAGAGTTACCATGCGAGGCATCTTGAGTTCTAAAGTTGTGACGCTTAACAGTACCAGCAAAACCTTTACCACGACTCAAGCCACGCACATCAACCAACTGTCCTTCACTGAATACACTGACATTAAACTCATCACCTACTTTTACTTCAGGCAACTCGTTTTCATCCAAACGGAATTCTTTTAATCCTTTCGCAGGTTCAATATTAGCTTTTGCAAATTCACCTAATACAGCTTTAGTTAGCTTAGAAGGATGTTTAGATCCAATGGCGCATTGAATGGCACGATAGCCGTTTTTTTCACAAGTTTTAACTTGCGCAACTTTATGCGATAGCACCTTAACTACCGTCACCGGAACGGAGGAACCTTCCTCGAGAAATACTCGAGACATTCCGCATTTTTGTACAACTAAACCCAATGACATTTTTATTCTCCAAATAACTCTTATGGACTCGCCTTCGTGTCCTTTATCAAATTAACATCGATGTCGCTCGATGAAACCATCCTGGCAACTAAGTCCCGGCAATCCGTATCGGGATGACAACTGAAAATTTACCGACTGGCTTTATTCCAAACTGATTTGAACATCCACGCCCGCAGCAAGATCTAACTTCATCAATGCGTCTACGGTTTTGTCAGTAGGTTGAACAATAATAATTAAACGTTTGTGTGTTTTTAACTCATATTGATCGCGTGCATCTTTATTAACATGTGGCGACGTCAAAACAGTAAAACGTTCAATTTTAGTTGGCAAAGGAATTGGGCCCTTGATTTGGGCACCTGTACGTTTTGCCGTTTCTACAATAGAACCCGTTGATTGATCAATAATTCCTGGATCATAGCCTGTTAGCTTAATGCGAATTAATTGATTCTTTTTATTTATTGTTGCCATTTTTGTTCTCTATTTCCGTTCTAAAACTAACACTGATGTCAATTTTAGAGGGCGGGGACAGGGCCCCGCCCCTACAGGTTTATTCAATAATTTTAGTTACCACACCGGC
>JBDNGR010000164.1:0-1878 GCA_041689165.1 Coxiellaceae bacterium | reverse complement strand
GAGCAGAATCTGGCGCAGCAGCATGGGAAAGCCGACAAGGGTAAACCAGGCCGCCGCGACCAGCGGGATGATCACCAAAATGGCGGCGAAATAGACCTTGACCAGCGTATTCGATTGAGTTTTCATGGATAGTGGCTCCTGATTGAATGTGTAAAGCTGCAACGATTGATAGCCGCAGTATACAAATCAACCAGGTGGATTGTCATCCACCTTAGGTTGGAGATGGGGTTGATTTGTGGGGTTTGAGGGTGTGTTTTTGATGTGCGAATACACCTTCCGCGGTCCGTTATACTGATTGTCATCTAGATCGAATCTTTTTAAGCCGCATCTTGATTTTTAAATCATTGATAAATGGTTGCCAAAATCATCAAGATTTACTAAGCTGGCGAAGGATTTGAGCGTTTTTTGCGATTAATAGTATGAGGAGAAGATTTGCCAATTAGATTAATATATTGTAAAGTACTGAATTAACCTTTCCACTGCTGCCCACACTTGCTCCCTACACAAAAGTTATACTATACCGAGTGATTACGTAGAAAGGTCCAACATCTACTACAATACTTTCTATCAACAAAGTGCAACACTAAAAAGTTGCAGTAAATGATCGTATGGTGCAACTTCTGGTTCTACTTAACATCAGTTATCTATATTTTTAGTTACTGAAACTGAATTTTATTTTCATAGGAACTGCACTACACCTAAAGCAAAATGGAATCGATGATGCAAGTGTCAAAGCTAAAAGTAAAACCCTCATTTGGTGGACATGAAAAGTTTGTATTCCGAGACGGCTGGCTTAAGAAGGGAATTGATGCTGTTACACATGATCCAATGATCTTCACGGAGGACAGTGCTCTTGTCGTTCTTGGTGTAGGCAAGAATATGGTGCGTTCAATTCGACATTGGTGCCTTGCCACAAGTCTTATTGAGGAAACGAATAAACCAGATAACAAACGTGCACTGCAGACAACGGTACTTGGCAATGAATTGATGTTGAACGGAGGATGGGACCCGTTTCTTGAAGATGTTGGTACGTTATGGTTACTCCATTGGCAACTCGCTTCAAACGTAGCCCGTGCGCTTATTTGGCATCTGACCTTTTCGCGCTTTTATGAAATTGAGTTTACAAAAAAGCAGCTTAGCTTCTTTACTCAGAAACAGTTTGAGCGAATAGAGATTTCTACTACTGTAGGCATGATTGAAAGAGAAGTTGACTGCTTTCTTCACACCTACGCACCATCTTTAAAGGCTCATCGAGCATTAGAGGAAAGCTTTGATTGCCCACTTGTTGAATTGGATTTAATTCGGTTTATTCCTCAGGATAATGTTTATCGGTTTAATGTAGGTCCTAAGCCCACACTACCGACAGAAATTTTCGGGTATGGTTTGCTCCGGTTTTTGGCCGGTATTACGCAACATCGGCGCACTGTTGCGGTTGACGAATGTGTTTATCAAGAAGGTAGTCCTGGTCAGATCTTTCGATTAGACGAAAATAGTGTTGTTGAATACCTGGAAGCATTATCTAACTTAACCCAAGGCGCGATTCGCTTTCAAGAGACGGCTGGTCTTCAACAGATATATATCAATGCCGAAGAAGCAGGCTTTTTCGCTCAGACATCTGAAAAACTATTAGAAAGCTACTATGAGCAGTGTTAAATCTGTCCACTCTCTAGCTGCGTTTGTTCGCATTCGCCAAAGTGGTGTTCGATCGGTGAACGTGGAACAAGATCTTCGGCAAACGAAGATTGCTGAAGGGTATGTCCTCACCGCTCAAGCTAGACGCTCAATGGCACGTATTTTGGGGAGCGTAGATAGTGCAGCGCCACAACGGGCGTGGACGCTCACTGGTCCTTATGGCTCAGGCAAATCTTATTTTGGATT
>JBDNGR010000163.1:0-2110 GCA_041689165.1 Coxiellaceae bacterium | reverse complement strand
GGGGATGCCGCTCTTGCCTGGGCCTGTAAAGCAGGTCAAACCGCTATTGCGCGACAACTGATCAAATTAGGTGCTCAAGTTAACAATAAAAGCCGCAATGCCAATCTTCCCATTCATTGGGCGGCGGTGAATGGCTTCGAAACTCTCGTTAAGTTATTAATTGAGCATGACTCCAAAACGACCGATAAAAATGCTCAAGGCGAAACACCTTTAAGCAGCGCGATCAAGAATGGTCATGTGGCGGTAGTAAGCTTACTCAGCAAAACCTCTTAGAAAAAGTATTCAGTGCACCTGTATTAATCGCTCTTTTGTTTTGATACTTTGTTACACTTATTTCTCAAATCCTCATTTATCACCCATAAACCGCCTTTTTTAGGATAAAACAAGCTCGATAAACAGCGGAGTATTTAAACACCACAAACCATAATAAATTTAAAAGATTGGACAAACAGAGGAGCGAACTTATGCCAATCAATAACATAATAGATTTGATAACAGCTTTGACCACCACGAGCGACTCAACCACTAAAGCAGATTTGTTAATAGATGAACGAAATATATCTTATCTAAGATCTGCAAATTTTTCTGAACTTTTACCTCTATTCATCCACTTGCAATCCAACCCCACTCAACACTTACTACTGCGTGCAATCTATAAAATAAGCGCCGGTACTTTTACGTTCACGCAAAAGCTTGAGCTTGTTCTGAAAGCACCTGCCATTATTGAAAATACCGAGCAATTAACAGATTTCCTTCGACTCATCCCTGAGCATGAAACCACTGGCTGGTTTGGCTACGGTCCAAATAAACGAATAGCATTAGCCTCAGCCTGCAGTACAACCATTAGAAGTATCGAAGGATTTTTAGCAGTTTGCCAAAATCTTCCGGTTAATAGCCTTATAAGCGATGGATTAAGCTTTTTAGCCTCTAGTGCTGCAACTCTCAGATTGAGTACTAGCTCTGAACTGATGACTATCATCAACTCACTTGGCTCCAATACATCAAGTACATTTTTCACGAGGCACTATCTCAAGTACGAAAAAGTTTTGTTGTGTGGCTGGGAAAACATAGTGTTAAGCCTCACTGTGGCATTTAGCTCAGCAGCGCAATTACTTCCTCTATTCAGGAGCCTAAACCATGTTAGGGACGACACGGGTTGTTTAAAAATTCTTAAACTGCGCGAGCACTTGATTCAAAATGTCGAACAACTCGCTTCTATAATCAAAACTCTAGATTATCATTTGTGTTATAACAATGAGCACTTAGAAAGAACCAGAGAACAATACTTCCTCATAACCAACCACAGCCCAATCGAAGAAATGATCGATCGTCATCGAAATAAAATTCCTAACTTAGACAAATTGGTCATTCTTCTCGCCAGTTTAAAAAACAGCGATGTACAATTCTCCATAGCGCGAAAGTATTTTGATCGCATCAAAGACATTAAGGCCCTACTTGTCATACTGGATATTCTTCCCGCCACAGCTATGAATAAATATAGCTCAACGAAAAAGCCTACTCATATTCATATCAAACGATGCCTTAGCAACAGAGCTGCCTTCATCAATGTTTATCTCGAACATAAAGCTTTAATCACTAAGCGAACAGAGTTTGAAGAAATTGCAAAGCGTTTGGTTGATTCCGAGGAACGAAGGGCTTTTAAAAGTCTACACGCCTTGATTTTCCCCGAGCTACTACCAGCGCCAATGGAGGGAGATATCGAGCTTCCGACTATTTCAATTAGTTTTGCTCCTAGTGGCAGCAGCAGCATTAGCCCACCACCCATTACTCTTTTTCACCGGACCCAAGCGTTTCCTCACATAGCAAAGCGAAGACCCGCGGCGGGTGGTGCGGGTGCGTTTTCATCCTCTCCAGGAATCAGATAAGTGATGCTAAAGCTGCGGAAAGCGCTCCATCGCTAATAATGCAGCCTGTTACTCGCCTACGCCCTCCCGGCTCCTGCCGCCGCAGCTCTCTCTTCACCCTCCACCTCAACAAATTCTGGCAAGGTGCAAATGTTTACTGTTCTAAGTCTTGCCATTAACACACCCTGATGCTCAGAGCGTTTTGCCATGATATTAATTTCATCGGGAAGTGGCATGCGGCCTTT
>JBDNGR010000162.1:0-1607 GCA_041689165.1 Coxiellaceae bacterium | reverse complement strand
ATCAAGGAGAAGTATCTTTTAACCGAAAAACGGTTTGGATCGATTTAGAAGTAGATGATTTATTGGCTTCATATGCTACTAATCGAGTGCGAACAGCAGTCAGGAAAGGCATGAAAAATGGCGTTCAAGTATCGGTTCTTTCACCTGAAGATTTTTTATCGCCTTTTAAAAAATTATATGTTGAATCTATGCAAAGACTACAAACAGATGCTTTTTATTTATTTAATGGTGCTTATATGGAGGCCTTATGTACTTGGAAGAAATCGTTTTTAGTAGTGGCATCTTATCATGAGCAGTGTACTACAGCTCTTTTAGGACTTATCAATGGAGGTGTGCTAGAGTTACACTTATTTGGATCAAATGCAGAAAGCACTAGAGTGTGCGCGACCAATTTACTATATCATGAAGCCTTTTTATTGGCAAAACGACATGGTTGTCACAAAGTACATTTTGGTGGCGGGATTAGCGCAGACGAAAATGATCCTCTCTTATTTTTTAAATTGGGATATTCTCAGAAGACGGCGGAATATAAAATAGGAAAATTTGTTCATCAGCCTGAAGTATACCAGAAAATAGCAACAAGCTGGGAATCTGATACCGGAAAAAAGGCAACTCGAGTTTTATTTTATCGAGATTGAATATAATGTGAGGATAACATGGTTAGAAAAGATTGGCATAAAGCAGTTATTAAAGACAGTGCTAATATAAAAGAAACGCTGACGGCCATCGATCAGTCAGCTATGCAAGCTGCTTTGGTAGTGGGTGCTGATAATCATTTGAAAGGATTAGTGACCGATGGCGATATTCGTAGGGGATTGCTACGTGGTATCTCGCTCGATGATAAAATCACGCAAGTGATGAATCCAAGCCCTGTTGTCTTTAAGCAGGGCAGGCCCATTGAAGAAGCCAAAGCAATGATGCGTGACAAAGGTTTTTATCATTTACCGGTTGTTGATGATGCTTCGTATCTGGTGGATTGTATTTTTGTTGATGATTTAATTAGTGTAAGTAAAGAAAATATAGTGGTATTCATGGCGGGAGGTTTAGGGAGCCGTTTACGTCCTTTAACTCATGCTTGTCCTAAACCGCTGATCAAGGTCGCAGGTAAGCCTATTTCAGAGCTTTTGCTAGAAGAATTTATTCGCCGTGGTTTTAAGAATTTCTATTTTTCGGTGAATTACATGGCAGATATGATTGAAAATCATTTTCAAGACGGTACTGCTTGGGGCGCTAATATTCGTTATTTACAAGAAGAAAAACGATTAGGTACTGCGGGAGCATTGAGTCTATTACCTGAAAAAATGCAAGCTCCCATTATTGTTGCTAATGCTGATATTATGACGCGATTAGATTTCTCACAAGCATTAGCATTTCATATTGCTTCAAAAGCTTGTTTAACTGTGTGTGTACGTAACTATCAACATACTGTTCCGTATGGTGTCATTCGCATGGAAGACGACCGATTTGTGCGTATTGATGAAAAACCCATTCAAGATTTTTTTGTCAGCGCGGGAATTTATATTATTAATCCTGAAGTATTGGCAAAGATTCCACTCAATGAGTATTGTGATATGCCCGATCTTATTACCGCGCTATCTAAGAGCGGT
>JBDNGR010000161.1:0-4860 GCA_041689165.1 Coxiellaceae bacterium | reverse complement strand
TGGTAGAGCCCCGGATTGTGATTCCGGTTGTCGCGGGTTCGAGCCCCGTCGTTCACCCCACCTTCTCATTTTCGTCAGCCGCTAATCAAACAGTAGCTTTGCTGTTACGTTATTGGCAAAAGTGAATTTTCGAAAGAGATTTTTTAGACAGGTAGATTATTTCTGTTATGCTTTTAGGCTTGGGATGATGAGACTTAACAAGGACTAGGGGTGAAAAAAAGCTTAAGTTTTATCAGTCTTTTGAGTCTAGTGGGTCTAACCATCAACGCGCAAGCAGCTCCAGGTGATAATATTCCCGCTGCAGCCACCGCATCGGCGGTGTCGCAAGAAATACAAGCACCAGCCACGGTGTTGCCGACCAAGTTAAAAAAAGCGCCATTTACCATGTGTCAGCTATTACTACGCAGCTTGACCCAAAACCTTTGGCTAGTGTTGTGAGCTCTCAAAATCCTGTCGACGTCGAAGCTATTTTAACTGTCTATTGTGATAAGGAAGACTGCGTCTTGCAAAATACTAATAATATGAACGTAAAGAAAGCCTGAGTGTTTCACATATCACTTAAACGCGGGTGCCTATTGGCACCCATTGTTTTTATAGTTAGAATGCCGCGTTCGTTCAGAATCCTCAAAGGGCCGTTAGCTCAGCTGGTAGAGCAGTTGACTCTTAATCAATTGGTCGTTGGTTCGATCCCAACACGGCCCACCAATTAAATCGAGAACTTAAAGAAAAATTTTAAAATTTCAGAAATTATGTGTCGAAGGTTTGAGGGAAAGAAAATGAATTTTAATAAAGCACCGCTGTCTCTAATGGCTTTGATTTTCTTCATGCTCCTTCCTAATATTTCAAAAGCAGATTCTGCTGATGATTATCTTCTTTGTGAAATGAAAACTAACCAAATACCTGGTCTTTCAATCGCCGTAGTCAACAATGGTGGGTTGTTAAAAGCGAAGGCTATGGCCTTGCTAATGTAGAGCTTAGTGTTCTGGCAAAGCCAGAAACCATTTATCAATTAGGCTCTATAGGAAAACAGTTCACCGCTACTTTAGTGATGATCTTGGTAGAGCAAGGGTTTATCAAATTGGATGACACCTTGGATCACCATATTAAAGATGCACCCAAGAGATGGAAAGATATTACTATTCGAAATCTACTGACACATACTTTTAGCGAAAAATGGGTACACACTCAGGCTTTTGATCGTTTTAAAATGCCAGTTTTGAGCTAAAGACATGCAGCGGCAGCTCACTCGGTAGAAATCTTGTGTCCACTCAACTTGAAGCACGATGATTCCTTATGCAGGCACGGAGGGTTAGATAATTCAGGCTGAATTGGGACAGGCTCTAATCTAAGTTCATAAATTTTTTCTGGCTGCACTAAGCCGATTGGGAATCAGTTGCTCAGCAGCAAGACCATAAAACTGTTTGAGTAGAAACCGCTACTTCGCCCATTTTTTCACTTAACAAGATCATCGATCGGATCCAATGTTAGTACGCGTTTTTTCATAACATGAACGCATTAAGGGTTACAATTTTGGCAATACTTGGGATCTGCTTTTTTCAAGTTATGGGGTAATTCATTAATCTCTTCGTAACTACACTTCACACAACCAAATATTTCATGTTTAATTTTCTCTGTTTTTGCTCCACACCAGCTGCAAGCTAAACCTTTTTGCACGCGCAGTATGCCCCAGCCGGGCGTATTGCATTTAGGGCAATGCGTGGAGAGTCTTGCCGCAAGATTTTCTGCAAGTGTTTGGATCACAGTCATTCTAGAAGGGTTGAAATGAGCACGCATATCAGTTTCTACCCATACTTTATCTTCTGCGGAATGCTTTAGGCATTCTGCAAAGGCGGCTTCCAGTGTCGTCTGCGAATTCAGGCCCTTGAATAGAGGAGTTTTAATTTCTCTTCTACTAGGTCGCAAAATAAGTGCGTGCGAAGGAAATTGCGCCGCTTCAGCAAATTGCTGTAATTCGGCTAGCGAACTTACTGATTGCATTCGGTAGTTGGTTGTTCCGCTCAAGTGTGACAAATGTAGATGAAAATCATTTCTGTGATCGATAAAGTAGAGTGTTTCATGATTGCATGGCACGAAAGGGATAGATGGGTTGGGTCCAAAACTTCCCTCGCTGGCTAAGGCGAATTCGACTTTATCTCCCAGTTTTCTCAATGACCATTCACACTTGCGACGCGCACATTCCAAGGCACTTCCTCGACGCTCAACCTCACCAGAAAATGTGCCAAGCATGTCGGTGTCCACTACATATTCGATTACATTGGCTCCAAGCTTGTCCCAAAAAGAGGGTGCTATAGCGATAGACTTTGCATGTTTAGTCGCCAGTAGGATAAAGCTTCCATCATATTCGGAGTATTTTTTTAGTGCATTTCTTGCCATGTGAAATCTCTGTTAAGGAGTCTAATTTCTCTATCATCTGGTTCAATGCAAGCGAGGTGTACCCAGCCATTACCAAAGAGTTTTTGCAATATCGGTTGCGCTTTAATGATTGAATCGAGCATTTGACAAGGCGCATAGACGATAGTCATTAGTCGTAGGGGTTCATGATACGCATCAGTATCACTACTATAGACAGATTGCAGCGGGAGCCCCGTCATAAGATCACTCGCATTTCCCTGCATAACACCGATTTTGCCAGTGATGTTTTTCGTAATTTTGCTACCGCTACCATAAGCCACATTATCCAGCGTGGAAAACAGATATTGATTGTTTATCCACTGTGCTACCACCATCGGTGCTGTCAAAATGGTGCTTAAAGATTTGCCTTCGGGATCTTTGCTATAATCGTAGGAATGAAGAAAGCAGCGTCCTTCTAAATCTAGAGAGCTACTGATGCTGCGTGGAGCAACGATGAAAGCACTATTGCGTGCCAAGCCCCACTCAGGTCGAACTTGTGCCCAATCGTGGCAGCGGCGCAAAGTATGCGATGCACTGTTCAGTGTTGAACACCTCTTCCCCATTTGACTTAATCGCACTGAACTATTCAGCGATCTTGCTGTCTCTAAGTCCTGTTTTAGTTTTTGTATAGCGCTGGAATCTTGGTCACCATAGAGTGTCACTTCATCACTAGTGGTGTTGTGCTTAGCTGCAATAAAGAGTGTATTTTTAGGTATAACAATACTCTTTTTAAGGAGCTCAGCTCTCACGACTGGACAATTCAAAATGGTCGCTAAGAGGCGCGCGTTGCTAGCACCATGTCGTCCGCCACAGGCGCCACAATCAAGGGCCGTGGCAAAAGCGTTATTTTGGGTAGTGCTGCCATGTCCGCATAACACCACCAGAGGAGCAAAGTGTTCTACAAGTCCTATCATGCTAAGTGCGGCTTCAGCATAAGAGCATTGCGCAACCAGGCTTAGATTATCGAGTGAGGCTTCAACATTGATTGGTTTGCGGATTGTTTGTATAACCAAGGTCTTCAGATGCCCGGCTAGCTTTGGTGTTAGACACCGTAGCCCCATCCACACCCCGCTTATCATGCCTAAACTCTCTACCATCGCGAATGGCGTCGTAAAAGTGTATTTCAATGATTGATAGAGTCTTTTAAATGCTGATAATCGTGCATATCCTCTGCTATCCGATTCATAGTCCGCAGCAGAGCAAGGCGATTCTTTTACATGATGGAGTGGTGACAACAACACGGGGCACGAGGTATAAGACTCACTCGTTACTAAGTCCGTTACTTGGATGGGAATTCCAAAGAAGCCGGCAAATCCAAAGGTTTCATAGTGACAAGTGGATTCGAGTGCTCGGCGAAATGGCTCTGAACGCACATCAATACAAAACACAAGTTGAGCTTCTGGCTTAGCTGAAGTTTGAATCGCTTGGGTCGCCAGTTTTCTCAGTAAAGGAGGGTAATACTGGCTCTCCAGCTTTTGTATCTGGCTAAGAGTATTCACCTTAACTTTTTTTTGACAGCTCCTGTGTTGCTCAACTAAGAGCTTTGCTTCGGGCCAGAACAGATAGGTGATGATAAGCCTTATGGCAATATAATCAGCTTGCGTGATGGGATATGGGTGAGCTGTTTCTAGTCCTCCCCACTCAGTGCGATATTTTATATAAGATGCCCAGCCTGGTAGCGTGCTTAACATCAAACTTAAAAACAGTTCGTCGTCTTCTTTGGCTATATCTAAACTTAATAGGCAATCGGCGATCGCTGTTTCGGAGCTTTCCGCTAGGGTCCTTAAGAATTCCTGCTTTTGGGTATTAAAACCATGTAGTTTTGCGTCATAAATAGCTAGCTTACGCCAAGCTGTATACAACCCGAGTGACCTTAGCGGCATCTGGATAGTAGCTTGACCGTCATCACAATAGGCTTGTAACCACTTAATGGTTTCACGATTCACCGCGCTCATTGGCTTGGGGATGTCCGATTGCTCAAAATAAACGGCGCCTCTTGTGAGTGCTTCCTCAATTGGAAAGTCCTCTAACCCATGCAGGGGATTCACAGCAACTAAGTTTTTCAGTGGCCAGAATGGGGCGATCATTTTGAAGCTTTGCTTTACTAGGCTTGAGATAGTTTCGAGAGAGATACGCTGATCAATCTGTTGTTTGAGCGCTTCGACTTGCGTCACGAGGGGTGCTTTCATAATGGCCTCATAAATATCGATAGTCTTTGCGGTGAGTGGTTACGGTGTCGGGATGAGGCTGGCTCGCATTAAGCGCTGCAACATAGTATCGACGCATCCATGCTTTTGGCTCGGCGAATTTTTTAGCTCCGCGGGTGAATACCATAGCTAGCCAAGCAAGAGTCATTACAATGCTTCCTGCTATATAAAAACCGTTCAAAGGCTGCGGTTGCATGAGATGCATCGGTTGCATTATCCAGCTCATCAGATTAACGCTGTA
>JBDNGR010000160.1:0-3538 GCA_041689165.1 Coxiellaceae bacterium | reverse complement strand
ATCGCACCTCAAGATGTGAAGCTAGGCTTCCACCTTAAGTCGACTTTGAGGCGTTCTTCAATCACAAAAAGCTTGAAATAGAATAACTATTCCTCGCCTTTTGCTCAATCAGAACGCCTCAACTTCTCGCAATCTGAAACCGTAGCTTCGCATCTTGAGCTACGATGGGTATAGAACAAATGTGGGTTCGTTTGAGGCCTAATAGTATCACTACTTAACGAAAATGAGCCCGCATTTAGGCAGATCACACTTACTTTGCAGCTGGGAAAGTAAAGCTCAGCAGACCCTAAGCTCAATTACAGGGAGGTTTTATGGATGCGACTCACTTCAATTCAGTTGATTATTTCATTTTAGCTATTTTAGCCATCTCGATTTTAATTAGTTTTTTTCGAGGATTTATTCGCGAAGTGATTTCATTAGTCATTTGGGTGTTGGCCGCTGTTATTGCTTTTGAATTTGCTGAAAGCCTAAGCCTACACTTCTTGAAGGATTATATTGCTTCTTCCGGTTTACGTTATTTGGCTTCCTTTGCCAGTATCTTTCTCGTGGTATTAATTGTTGGGGCCTTGGTTAATATTATTGTGAGCTCTATTTTGGATAAAGCTGGAATCGGATCAATGGATCGTTTGTTGGGTATTTTCTTTGGGGCAGCTCGCGGGGTTTTGGTGGTGGCCATCATGCTGATGTTTATTAATCTAAGTAATGTGCAGCCCATTTCTGGGATTGGTTCATCACGTTTGGTGCCGCATTTTTCAGCTTTGGTGCTATGGTTGAATAGCTTTCTGCCCGCGCAACTTAAACAATTTGGTGACTTCTTGTCGAAAAAAGCGTTAGCCGTGAGTAATTTACAACAGGCCTCCACAGACAGCTCTGATAGTTCAGATAAGACCGAGTCAAAATATTCAGATTTAGCTGAAGAATATCAACCCGTGGAGAACCCAGAATAAATGTGCGGTATTGTCGGTGCGTTGTCTCATGCTTCAGTTAATTGTGAAATCTATGATGCTTTAACCATTATCCAACATCGTGGCCAAGATGCCGCTGGAATGATCACCTACGATCGCGATCGTGTCTTCATTCACAAAGGCAGTGGTTTGGTGCGCGATGTAATCCATGAAGATCAAATAGCGCGCTTGCAAGGCCAGATGGGTTTGGGTCATGTCCGTTATCCAACGGCTGGCACTACCAGCTCTTTAGAATCTCAGCCTTTTTATGTCAACTCGCCTTATGGTTTGAGCATTGTGCATAATGGTAATCTAATTAATACCGATGAGTTGGCCAAAGAGCTGATTAATAGTGATTTGCGTCATCTCAATACAAATTCTGATTCGGAAATTTTACTCAATGTGTTTGCCCATGAGCTTTTACTGCGCGGAAAGGCACAGCTAACGACAGATGCCTTATTCGAAAGCTTGAAAGCTGTTTATCGTCGAGTGAAGGGCGGCTATGCGGCTGTTATTATGATTAATGGTTATGGCTTGCTCGCATTTAGAGACCCGTACGGTATCCGCCCTTTAGTTTTTGGTGAGCGTGTAACACCCGCTGGTAAAGATTTTATGATTGCCTCTGAAACCATTGCACAAGATGCATTGGGTTACAGCATTATTGATGATGTGCAGCCCGGTGAAGGTGTATTTATCGATTTGCAGGGTAATATTTATCGGCAACAATGCAGCGAGCACGCTGAGCTTTCACCTTGTATTTTTGAATATATTTATTTAGCACGACCCGATTCAGTGCTGGATAAAATTCCTGTGCATCGTGCTCGCAGTCTTATGGGTGTAAAACTCGCCGAAAAAATTAAGGCGCAAAACCTGCAACACGATATCGATGTGGTGATACCGATTCCGGATACTAGTCGTAACTCAGCTATGGCATTAGCCCGGCACCTGAATTTGCCTTATGCCGAAGGTTTTGTAAAAAACCGTTATATCGGACGTACTTTTATCATGGCGCAGCAAGGACTGCGTCGTAGTGCCGTGCGTAAAAAATTAAATGCGATTAAAGATGATTTTGCCGGAAAAAACGTACTACTAGTAGATGATTCTATTGTGCGTGGCACGACTTCGCGAGAGATCGTGCAAATGGCATGTGAAGCTGGAGCTAAAAAAGTTTATTTTGCCTCGGCCGCTCCTGAAGTGCGCTTTCCCAATGTGTATGGTATTGATATGCCTGTTTCGGAAGAACTGATTGCTTTTAATAAAACGGTCGCAGAAGTAGCGCAATTTATCGGTGCTGATTGGTTGGTCTATCAGGATCTTAAGGATGTTTATGACGCTATCAATGAAGCGGGTCGTGCCAAAGCCAAACATATAAATCGCTTCGAAGATTCTGTTTTTACCGGCGAGTACATCACCGGCGATGTTGATGAAGCTTATTTTGCAGCCTTGAAAGCGCAACGTAATGATCAAGCAAAGCTTGCGAATAAAACTTCGGATGACCAACAGTTATATATTTTTTAAATGACTAAAATTTCAATTGCTCCGATGATGGCCTGGACCGATACCCACTATCGCGTCCTCATGCGTCTCATGAGCAAACATCTTGTTTTATACACTGAAATGCTGACGTCACCGGCCATCATTCATGGTGATCGCCACTATTTATTGGGCTACGATCCCAGCGAACATCCTGTGGCGGTACAGCTCGGTGGATCAGATCCACACGAGCTTGCTGAATGCGCCAGGATTGTTAGTGATATGGGTTACGACGAAATTAATTTAAATGTCGGTTGTCCTAGTGATCGCGTGCAGTCCGGTTTTTTTGGTGCCTGCTTAATGCTGAAACCGCAAGTGGTTGCTGACTGTGTGGCAGCTATGCAAGCTGTTACCAAAGTTCCTGTTACAGTCAAAACACGCATTGGTGTCGATGATCAAGATTCATATCAATTATTGCAGGCTTTCATTCAAACTATGGCACAAGCCGGTTGTAAAGAATTTACTATTCATGCGCGTAAAGCTTGGCTAAGCGGTTTGAGTCCGCGAGAAAATCGTGAAATTCCACCTCTAAAATATGAATGGGTTTATCAACTGAAACAAGATTTCCCACACTTAAAGTTTATGCTGAATGGTGGAGTTAAAACCGTAGCTGAAATCCAGGCACAGCTCGATAAAGTGGATGGGGTAATGATTGGCCGTGCGGCCTACGAACATCCCTATACCATGGCCACTATTGATCAGCTGATATTCAATGAAAGCAGAGCACCGTTAACGCAACAGGAGATTATCACCGCTTATTCGCCTTATATGGCCCAGCAATTGAAGCAAGGCGTGCGCTTACGCACTTTAATTCGTCACTTATTAGGTTTCTTTCAAGCACAGCCGGGTGCGCGTCAGTGGCGGCGTTATCTCAGTGAGCATGGTGGTGATGATGCAAGCGGTATAAAGGTTATTGAACATGCTTTGTGTTTATTGACTGTCTAAGCTAAGCATCACTTGTTCTATACCCATCGCATCTCAAGATACGAAGCTAGGGTTTCAGATTGCGAGAAGTTGCGGCGTTCTGATTGAGCAAAAGGCGAGGAATAGTTATTCTATTT
>JBDNGR010000159.1:0-5617 GCA_041689165.1 Coxiellaceae bacterium | reverse complement strand
TTTTGAGTTCGGTCGGGATGAATCCCGGCGGGGCTTTCGTGGCTACTTGCTTAGCTTCAGCCTTGGGTTGTTTGTTGATGGGTTTAATGGCCAATTATCCTATCGCAGTAGCACCAAGCATGGCCTTAAATGCCTACTTTGCTTATGTCATTGTCCAAGGTTTAGGTTACAGCTGGCAGATGGCTTTAGGTGCTGTTTTTCTTGCGGGTATCTTATTTTTAATGATGACGGTGTGCGGTGCACGGCAATGGATTATTCGTGCTATTCCCGAGTCATTGCACATTGGTGTGTGTGCGGGTATCGGTTTATTTATTGGTATGTTGGCTTTTAAAAGTGCGGGTATAGTCGTAGCGAGTCCGCAAACTCTGGTGAGCTTAGGAGCTATTACATCGATTCCAGCCATTTTATTCCTGGTTGGTTTTTGTTTAATTGTAGGTTTGGATTATTTGCGAATTCCAGGCGCGATCATTATCGGTATATTAGTTACGACAGTCTTAGGTTTATTAACCGGCCAAGCTTCTTTCCAAGGGTTTATGGCCTCACCGCCGAGTCTAGATGCCACCTGGATGAAATTTGAAATAAGTGGTTTGTGGCAAGGACATGGTCCTGCCATTATTTTCAGCTTTTTCTTAGTCGCTTTATTTGATGCAGCGGGAACCTTAGTCGGTGTCTTGCAAGCACCAAATTTCAAGAACGATCCTAATCGATCTAAACGTATGTCACGTGCCTTAGCGGCTGACAGCATAGCTACTATCGCCGGTGCGGCTTTAGGCACCTCGACTATGGCGCCTTATATTGAAAGTTCTTCTGGAATCCGTGCGGGTGGTCGAACTGGTCTAACCAGTGTTGTCGTAGCAGCTTTTTTCATCTTAGCGTTGTTCTTTTCGCCACTGGCCAACACGATTCCGGCTTTTGCCACAGCACCTGCTTTATTGTTTGTCGCAAGCTTAATGATTAAAAGTTTAGTGCATGTTAATTGGGATGATTTAAGTGAATGCATCCCAAGTGTGGTTACTTTTTTAATGATTCCCTTCAGCTTTTCGATTGCTGATGGTATTGGTTTGGGCTTTATCAGCTATTGTTTAATTAAAGTGTTTTGTGGCAAGTTTCGTGATCTCAATCCAATGCTTGTTAGCTTAACAATAGTCTTTATCTTCTATTTTGTTTATCGACCCACCGTAGTCTGAAGAAAAAAGCCATTTATAGAGATGCCCTTAAGCTCAATAAAGTGGATGTCTTATTGTCCTAATCTGCTCTTTGCCGGTACAATCCTTTCCCAAATAAGGGACATCTACATGCCAAGCTCAAGCCCCCGTCTACTCGACTGGAAGCAACTCCAATCCTATTTACCACCGCGAGTTCGTGATGCTCATAAGGGTTTATATGGCCATGTTTTGGTTGTAGGGGGTGATTACGGGATGGGTGGTGCCGTCCGCTTAGCGGCAGAAGCAGCTTTGCGCGTAGGGGCAGGCTTAGTCAGCGTCGCCACACGTCCTGAGCATGTGACAACCGTTAATGCCTGCCGTCCTGAGATCTTGTGTCACCAAATCAGCCAAGCGACCGATTTAGGGCCGCTTTTGGCTCGAGCTAGTGTCGTTGTGGCAGGGCCTGGCATGGGGCAAAGTGATTGGTCTAAATCACTTTTTAATAAAATTCTCAGTGCTAAGCTACCGCTTATTTTAGATGCTGATGCGCTTAATCTCCTGAGTCAGCAGCCACAGGCTGTGCCGAATGCGGTTTTGACGCCTCACCCGGGTGAAGCGGCGCGCTTATTGGGAGTCAGCACTGAAAGTGTCCAAGCAGAGCGTGCAGTGGCCACACATCGCTTAGTAGAAAAATATCACAGTGTGGTGGTGTTAAAAGGCGCTGGTACTTTGGTACAAAGTGCGCAAGGCTTGGCGATTTGTAAAGCTGGCAATCCGGGTATGGCGACTGCGGGTATGGGTGATGTATTAGCAGGTGTGATCGGTGGTTTAGTGGCGCAAGGCTTAGCGATATCGATAGCAGCAGAACTAGGGGTTTATGTTCATGCCTTGGCGGCTGATCAAGCGGCTTTTGAAGGGGGACAACGCGGTTTATTAGCTTGTGATTTAATGAAGTATTTGCGTGCCTTAGTGAATCCAGACGAAAGAGATGCTTGATGGAGTTGAAGCAATATTTAATTGATGAGGCCGCCACTATTAGTTTTGGGCAAGCTTTAGCGAAGACCGTTCGCGCGCCGATGGTGATTTTTTTGCGGGGTGAGCTGGGTGCTGGCAAAACTTGTTTAACTCGTGCGTTATTGCAGCAATTAGGCTGTCAAGAATCAGTCAAAAGTCCAACTTACACTTTAGTGGAAGAGTATTATTTTCCAGAATTTGCTGTATTTCACTTTGATTTGTATCGCGTGAAGAATCAAGCTGAATTGTTAAACATAGGTTTTAGTGAATATTTCCATGCCAAAGCGCTTTGCCTGATTGAGTGGCCTGAGCTGGCGAGCTCTTTAATGGTGCCAGATTTGATTATCGATTTAAGTGTCACAGGAGAAGGGCGCACAATTGTGTTGAATACTAAACACCCTGCTTTAGAACAGAAGCTATCCACATGTTTATCTTAAAGCGCTTAGGTTTCTGGCTAATTTTGCTGTTACCACTGGTATCGTTCGCTGATACGCATGTTGCGGCGATTCGTGCTTCAGCTTCGCAAAGCCAAGCACGCATTGTAATCGTGACCACCGGTCCTGTTAATTATCAATTATTTGAATTAGAAAGTCCGGCGCGCTTGGTAGTCGATTTAAAAAACACTAATTTAAATTCTGCTTATGACAGTCAAGGCCTCAATAATAGTTTTATGAGTGCCGTGCGCATTAGCAAACAACCACAAGCTTTGCGTTTAGTATTTGACCTTAAGAAAAGTGTTCAGTACAAAAGTTTGGTGAGTGAGAGTGGCAATGCACGACGCTTGATTATTGATTTAACAGCAGGTAAAGCACCTAAAGCGAGTTTGAGTGCACCACAATTTACGAGCACAACTGCTGGTAAAGCAAATATTCCTAAAAAAATGCCAGAAGTGCTACAAGAAACTAAATCGGCAGGAAGTCGAGATATTGTAGTGGTGATTGATCCGGGGCATGGGGGTAAAGACACAGGTGCTATTGGTCAGCGACGCACTTATGAAAAAAATGATGTATTGGCAATCTCCAAGCAATTACAAAATTTAATTAATCGGCAAAAAGGTTTTAGAGCGGTCTTAACGCGCAACCGTGACTATTACTTAACTTTACGCCAACGTTTGGCGATTGCACGGCAATATAAAGCCGATATGTTTATTGCTATTCATGCTGATGCATTTCGTAATCACCAAGCGCATGGCGCTTCGGCTTATGCTTTATCTGAACGAGGCGCTACCAGTGAAGCCGCGCTATGGTTAGCGGAGCAAGAAAATGAATCAGAATTGATGGGCGGAGTGGAGCTCAATGATAAAGACAATATGCTCAAATCAGTATTGTTAAATTTATCGCAAACAGCGACTATTCAATCAGGTCTAACTATAGGCCATCAGCTGTTAACTTCGATGAGTCGGGTATGCTCCTTGCATCATCATCAAGTTGAACAAGCCGCCTTTGTGGTGTTGAAATCACCCGATATTCCGTCGGTATTAGTTGAGTGTGGCTTTATTTCTAATTGGCAAGAAGAAGCAAAATTAAAAGACCCACGTTTTCAATATGCATTGGCTTCGGCACTCACTCAAGGTTTGGTGATATATTTTAAAATGAACCCACCGCATGGCACGTGGTTAGCGCTGCAACGAAAATAGTTGGGGTCATTTTATTTTGATGGATCTTCTTTAATTGAGGGGAGCGGTTTTAAAAATTTACCATCCTTGGCAGCTGGATCCCAGCTTTCATGCCGGGATGACAAAGATAGGAGAGGTACCGCTTGATGGTATCCTCCTGAGATCCATGCCAGGATGGCCGAAATAAGAGGTGTTCTTCTTTGTGTTGTTTTCCCGGCATCCATGCCAGGATGACAGAAATAAGAAATGTCTCTCTTCATGTTGTTCTTCCGAGATCCATGCCGAGATAACAGAAAAAGAAAGGTAATATTATGCGTATTCATATCTTACAAACAGAGCTCGCCAATCAAATTGCAGCGGGTGAAGTAGTCGAGCGTCCCGCAGCAGCGGTTAAAGAATTGGTTGAAAATAGTTTAGATGCCGGTGCTAAACATATCTCAATCGAAGTGGCACAAGGCGGCTTGGAATTAATACGTATTACCGATGATGGAGATGGTATCTATCGTGAGGACCTAGCCTTAGCATTACGCCGACATGCTACCAGCAAAATTCAGAGCTTTGATGATTTGAGTGAGGTTGCAAGTCTAGGATTTAGAGGTGAGGCTTTAGCCAGTATCGCAGCTGTGTCACGTTTGTCGTTGCTTTCTTGTCATCATCAAAGTGAGGTGGCCTGGGGTTTGCGCTCTTCTGGTTTTGAAGAGGCGCCCGAAATCAAGCCAGTATCACATCCCATCGGTACAACAATCGAAGTACGTGACTTATTTTTCAATACGCCTGCACGCCGTAAATTTATGCGCAGTGCTAAAGTTGAGCTAGACCATATTGTCGCCGTGGTGCACAAATTAGCGCTAAGCCAATTTTCGGTAGGTTTCAGTTTGCGCCAAGAAGATAAAATTTTATTGAATGTGCCAGCAGCAGATTCTCTTTTGCAACGTGAACAACGCTTAGCGCAAATCCTGGAACCTGAATTTGTGGAAGCGGCTCTAGGCGTAAATTTTTCAGCAAATGGTTTACATCTCTCGGGGTGGGTGGCGCAAGCACATTTCACACGTAGTCAAGCTGATATGCAGTATTGTTATATCAATGGTCGTTATGTGCGTGACAAAGTGATCAGTCATGCGCTACGTCAAGCTTATGAGGATGTTTTATTTGGTCACCGTCATCCGGCTTTTGTTTTGTATTTGGAAATTGATCCTAAATTGGTTGATGTGAATGTGCATCCTACCAAACATGAAGTGCGCTTTCGTGATAGTCGTGCCGTGCATGATTATTTACGACATGCGATTAAAGAAGTATTAGCTGCGGCTAAACCCGGTTCTCAACTACCATCCAGCACTGAAAAAAGCTTTGCTAAAGACTTCACCAAGGAAACATTTCAGCCTCTAGCTCCGCCGAAACCGACGAGCATTGAGCTTAAGAGTGCATATCAATTCCAAGCACCACTTAAGCTCGCTGTCGAAGATGTTAGCGCTCCTGTTAAACAGGCAGAGTGGCCTGTCAACACTGAGGCGAAAGTACAAACAGCCGTCACTGATACGACAGCAGAAGTGGCAGTGGTTGATTATCCCTTAGGCTTTGCGGTAGCGCAGTTACATGATACCTACATCATCGCGCAAAACGAGCAAGCTATGGTGTTGGTTGATATGCATGCCGCCCATGAACGAATTTTGTATGAAGAACTAAAACAAGAATATGCTGATAAGCAGATGGCTGTGGAATCCTTGCTGTTGCCGATTAGTTTAAGTTTAAGTCAAAGCGAATTAAATACTCTAGAAAGCTGCTCTGATTTTTTCACGCAAATGGGTTTGGAATTTGAGTGGCTTGGCCCTACGAGTATTGCTAT
>JBDNGR010000158.1:0-15928 GCA_041689165.1 Coxiellaceae bacterium | reverse complement strand
CCTTTTTCAGTTGGGTGTATCTGTGGTCAGTGGCATTGATGTGCAGTTGAGAGGGCAGGCACGGGGGCCGGCCCCTACAGGTTCTTCGTAGAAAGTTTCGTTGTAAATAAATAATTCCGAATATTGGGCCTGTGGCATGGAGGTGATCTTGGTCTTGTTGGTGCGGCCCACTGTTCAAACATTACTGCGATCAAGGGGATCACATAAACAAATAGTTGGGGCGTTGGGCCGCACATGCTCGAGGACTCGCAAGCTCAGCCCAAGCTACGAAGAATTTTGAGTGCTTGACAAGCCCAACGAGCAACCTAAGTTGCGCAAGCTTAATCTATGTGGTACCCGGCTTGGGCGAAGAACTATCTTCTTCTTCTTCTTCTTCTTCTCCTCCTCCTCCTTTTATTGCCAAACTTATTTGAGGGTATCGTGGTATGGACTTGGGGGCTGCTGCCCCGGTTCCTGCTCCTACGGCGCAACGAGGTACACCCGCACCGCTGGCAGGAATGGGTGGTTCATGCGTAGGGCTGCCCCCACCAGGTCGCGTAGCAGCTTCTTTATTTACCATAACAAGCACAGGTGAGTCGCCCTCAGTCAGATGTATGCAATAAGCACCGAAAGGATGACCAGGATTCACGAAGGGTTCAATCCCAGTGCTTTCCGGCGAGCTTTCATCAGATCGACCAAAATAGCTATCCAGATTGCTGGCATTATGCCGAATGTGTTGGCCGGGTCCGACATGACCATGTACAAAATGAATGGAATCGTGCCCAATTACTGTTGGTAAAATTAATTCATCACGATTCCAAATGATTTTATGAAGAGGATTTGCTTCGACATTTTTAGCTGCAATCGTATATTCATCATACGCAACGACATATGCGTTGTAAGCCACAATAGTGGGAGCAAGTATCGTTTTGATAGGCCCATTTCCGCTGCTGTCTAGTGTTTTTATGAGATCCTCTGGCTGGCACGCACGGAATTCTCCGTGTAGTTCGGGATAGGTGCTTTTTATAGTTGCGAGAAAAGCTTTATATGCAGCATCCATCGCATTCTGAAGCTGTGTGAAAGCGCGTCCTTTATCACTATGTTCACGAGCAAATTGATAAACAGGAACAAGACCCCCACGCTCAAGTACCTTCGCATTAATACGGTCAATGGTACCGGCTAACGCGATCGCTGTACCCGCTCCATATTCAACCGAAAAATTTTCGGCGAGCTGTTGAAGAATAGCTAAGTTAATGGGAGCGTGGGTGTAAAGAGTAATCTGAGTCTTATTAGGACTTAAACTGTAATTTAATAAATTTACAGTGGGTAAATAAACACTTGTGATATCGCGCTTTATGCCATCAATTTCATCGTGAAAACGACGCAGTAAAGTACGTAAGTTCTCCATAGAGCGAGATTGTCCTTGATCAAAAGTGGCTTGCGCAAACATCCCATCTGCTGTGGTAGCATCTTGGGTGTAAGATGATAGAAATTCAACATCATGATTGGAGGCCTGAATTTCAAGTGGTACTTTTAGACGTTGTAATGTGGCGAGTACGCGCAAAGTGTAGTAGTCATTCATGCCGCGGTCACACAGCACATCACCGATTAAGCGAACGCGTTTAATGGCTTGCGCTTCAAGCTCAGTTTTATTAAGAATTTCATTAAATTTATTAAGATTCGCTTGTGTTAATGATTCAGCGGGTATTTTATAAATCCTGACAAGCTCAGCGTAATCGGATTTAGGCAGTCCTTGTAAAACACCTTCGCGCACTAAGGTGTAAATCAATTTAATGGCATTGCCATGCAGATCACCTAGAGTGATTTGGGTTGTAGGCGTGTGTGTTGTTGAGCTAGTAGGATAAGCTTTTAAATCAGCATCGGGGCTGACGCTGATACGTGAGCTAGCCACTGCAATTAATTCACTAGCAAATACTTGAACAGGATTAGGCTCAGCTAAAGGTGTTGATTCTGTTGTTGTATGGCTTTCTGCAGGCTCTATTAACGCAGTCCTTAGATTTTCGAGTGATACATCAGCACCACCTTGCAAGCCATTTAGGTAAGTTTGTACGGCACCAATACGCGACTCTTGAAACCAACCAAACCAACTTCTAAATAAATTTCCGAAAAACGATAGCCCGCCATAGTTGTTGGTATATTGTTGTTGGTAAAAAAGCTTTAAACGTCGCTGTGCTTCTCGTTTGTTCATAATCTTTAATCCTATGTTTTATTCAAGATGCGAATAGATAATTAATTACTTGAAGCCTTGGTCATTCGTTTCTGCCATTGATAAATCACAAAGGGTGGCAAAGCGAAGAAGGCAATACCTGCCGCCAAAATCAGCTGGAAATGTGAATCAGGAGTCAAGCTGCCATCAGTGGGAGGAACAAAACCAAACACAATAGCGGCTAAACACGTGACGATGCCGATGCCGGCGACTAAGCACATGCCTATTTTGCCGCCGGGAATACGATAGGCCTTTTCTTGCGCCTTAGTTGTATAACGTAGACGAATGGCAGCTGCGAAAAAACAGATGTAATAAATTAAAGCAAGTTGTGCGGTGAGATCACTCAAAATCCAATAGGAGGTGCTGATTTCATTAAAGCAAAGAAAGAGAGTACACAGCACGCAAACCACGATAGCTTGTAGAATAAGCACGCTAGCAGGCGCACCTTTGCGATTGGTTTTGCCAAAGAAGTGCGGTGCGCAGCCATCTTGTGCCGCTACCATCAAGCCTTTAGGTGGGCCTAAGACCCAAGCAGACATTCCAGCAAAGCCACCGATAATGATCAGTAAAATGGCGAGTGGTAATAAATATTCCAAATGATAAGCACTTAAGAATAAGTTGAACGCTTGATTCAAACCGCTAATCAAATTGAGCTGGGAAGGTGCTACTACTAAAGCGATCGCTAGTGAAGCAAGCACCAAAGAGCTCACAATAATAATGGATGAGTAGAGCAGGGCGCGTGGAAAATCACGTGCTGGATTTTTAACTTCACCCGCATGCACCGCAGACATTTCTAAACCCATTAAACTAAATAACAGCACTACGCTAAAGGCAATATTATGGAATTCATTCATATTAGGTAAAAAGCTGTGTAAACCATCAAAAGGAATAGCAAGATTGTTGCCCTTTAACAGCCAACTTAAACCCAGCAAGCTGATAAACAACATCGGTACAATCGTACCCATCAGCGCGCCAATCACGCTGGTCCAGTTTGAAGTTTTCATGCCGCGACAGTTTAAAAACGTGGCGATCAAAAATAGGCTCACAATCATCGGCAACATAAACCATTTATTGTTGGCAAGCTCTGGATTAACTAAATAAGCAATGCTAGCGGCAATAAATGACAAAATAGTGGGATACCATACCACGTTGTAAACCCATTGCAACCAAACGGTAAAAAATCCCCAGCGCGCACCAAAAGCTTCGCGCACCCACACATAAGCACCACCGGTTTTGGGGTGATGAGTGGCGAGCTCAGCGGTGACTAAAGCGCAAGGCAATAAAAAAAATAAAGTGCCGAGTAAATATAAAAAAGCGATGCTAAAGCCATAAGTCGCATTGATGGGTAAGTTGCGTAAGCTATCAATCGCGATGACATTAATCATCGTTAAGCCAAATACGCTTAGGCTTTTACCTTTAGTGAGGGAGAGTTCCATAGTGTTCCTGTGGCGGAAATTTTTAAAAAAACGCAGCAGATTCAATTCAGTAGACATTCGTCGTAGATTCCAAGTGCCGTTTTTAGGATTATTCTAGCTGCACTTAGCTTGATTCCCTAGTAAAGTGTTTGGGTTTCTCTAGTTTTATGGTCTGCTCATGCTACTTGAGCCATCTTCATCTTCATCTTCGCCTTCATCAGTAGTGCTGATGCTACGTTTGCGAGTCAGATTAAGATCGGCTAAACTTGCTTTTTCATCAGGATCAGGGACTCCTGCAACGCCTGCCTCT
The DNA here is from genome assembly GCA_041689165.1 of Coxiellaceae bacterium. Lineage (GTDB taxonomy): Bacteria > Pseudomonadota > Gammaproteobacteria > Coxiellales > Coxiellaceae > CAIQCE01. Next base: position 11,997 of record JBDNGR010000158.1, on the reverse strand, counting down.
TGGATCCAGCCTGGATGGGTGAAACTAACTGCTATATCTTTAAGTTCTGCGGCATCATTAGCAACTGCAAAACGGTAGGCTTGATTTGAGTAAGGGAACTCTTCAGGATGATGATTAACCACTTCATAAGATGCCATGTGAGGCTTAATGAGGCTTTCTTCATTTCGTGTGTAACGCACCTGCCCGCGCAATTCTACAATGGCTGGTGCAGGTTCTCCAGATAGTTTGCGCTTGCTGAGCTCACCTTCTTCAGCAGGTCTTAATTCACCATCAGTAGTAGCTATTAAAGTGTCTGCTACTTCTCCATCTGAGCATTGCTTGGTTACGCTTATTACATCGACATGGTAATCACAATAGAGACCTTTCGCATCTACACCCCAGTTGAGTTTAAGGTTACCAAAGCCTGGGGTCTGCAAAGGGCCAAAACTAGGTATTTCTTTCATCATAGCTTGTTGCACGCAGCCTACTAAACCTTGAGGGCTAGTATGCCATACTTCATATGCAAAACTATTTTCAGCAAAGGGTTTCATGTCAAAACCATCTTCAGGAGGTGACACTGTTGTGCTAGGAATAACTTGCTCAGAGCGTCCATCCAACTTAGCTGTTAAATTATCAATGGCGGCTGCAACAACTCGACGATAGCTTGCCTCCATAAAATCTTCGTCAGCTTCAAATCGCACCTCGTCTATGGTGGTGCGGCCTGCAAAATCACGCAATGCTTGTTCGGGTGTAGCTGTGCGAGGGTCACCATGTAACGAGCTCGGCGATAACTCAGGAAATTCAGCAATTTGGTCAGCTGTATAAATTAAGGGTTTTTTTTGGATTCGAATCTGTTCTTGTTTTTTTTGAGCTTGAAACAGTTCTTCCTTTTCCATATCTTCTGGATATGGAGGGGGAACAGTTTCAGTGAGGGCCAAATTTTGCACTAGGAGCTTTTGTTTTTCTTTTTTTAAAGCCGCTGCAACATTAGTTATCACATCGTCAAAATGTTGGTAAGGGTGTAAACCAAAAAATTGTAGTAATCCGTCAAGAAAATGTTTAACAAAAGATGATTGTTTAAATTGAACCCTAAACTTGATATCAGTTTTAAGCTGGGTTAAATCATCAGAAAGATTTGGACTGTTAGTTCGGCCTACACTAATTCTGTCTAATACGGCTAATTTAGCAGTGATTTGGTCGATAACATTCGGTGCTGTTGTAGACTCGTCGAACTGCGTTAAATAGTTTAGGAGATCTATTTTCGCGTTGCGAACATGGATACTTTCAAATGTTCGTCCTACTAGTTCTTGTCGATAAAGTCTAGTAAGGATTTCTAATCCAGTGTTGGGAATCATGTTTTTTACTCATTTTTATTGTACGTAAATGAAGTATAGCCCTAAAAGCTTAAGAAATAATTAAGGCGATTCAAGAAAGCTCAAAATAATCAGCCGTGTCCACCAGGATGTGTGCCGCTTTCACCGCGGCCTTCTCTATCTCCAGTCTCGCCAGTGGCGCGCATAGGCGCAGGGCGTGCGCTATGACTAGCTCCAGAACTAGCTGTGTGACTAGAGGGTGGAGTCATCCAATGTGGTAGAGCCGCACCGGCGCCACCGGCAGCCGGTGCATGGGCCACAGCCGTCGCAGTTCCAGCACCAGCAGCCGGGGCGCTTGAGTCAGCGTCGGCTATTGCAGGATTGGCCACAGCTTGGTCAGCTTCACTGAAAGGATAGCTTTGAGGATAACGGTTGGCGATCTCAATACGCTCAACATGGCCTTCAGGTCGATCAGCGCCAGGGGCGAGGGTGTAGCGTAGTAAAGCTTGGATGGTGAAAAGGGGAGGGGCTTCTGTGGTAGCACTAGTTAAGCCCATAACATCTACATCATTGATCTTGATAGGCGTGGTGGCTCTAGGGTCAGGACTGGCCGCATAGAACTCGCCAGTGGCTCGATCACTGACTACGCGGACATGGGTTTCCATTCTCAAAAAGAAGCCACCTTTTTCATCTTCAGCCGCACTCCAGCCTAATTTATTTCGCCCGTAGATAGGTTCGAGCATTGTAGGTCGATCGCCTCGAGTATCGAGGCTCGGGACATGATCAAGAAACTCATTAACGATGGGTGTGGCAAAACCCTGAGCTGGGGTGTGAGCGATTTCGCCAGCATAGCCTTTGTTAATATCAGCTTCGCCAGTGAGTGCTCGAATTCGCTCCTCCATTGCAGCAGTATAGGCGGCATCTGCTCCACCCTCGTTAGAGTAAAGTTTTCCATTGAGATAAGTGTTGCGTGCGAAATCGGTCATGGCGCTATCGATTGTTTCCTGCCTTACTGATGCTAGTCTGGCTGTGGTTAGGTGGGGGCGAGCGGCGAGTACTTCGGGAGAGCTTAGGCTGAGTATTTGTTGGCTAGAAGCTACTTGAGAGCTTAGCAACTCCCGCTCAGCTTGTAACATGGCTCGAGCTGAGGCAACCACATCTTCAAAGTGCATCATCTTACCCACAGCTGAAACTATGCTTCTGATGATGCTCACTAAAAAGCCTTCACCCGTAAATTGAGAGTGTTTGAAACGCTGTACTCCGCCAGCCACACTTAAGTCGGTCGTTTCATCAAATTCAATACGATCCAGTAGCGCAATTCTTTCTTCAATTTGGGCTAATTGTTTGTTTTGAATCGTAGCTCGCTCACTGAGAGAGGCGCTTGCAGGAGGGTCCGGATCAATAGCGGTTAACTGAACTAAGATATCCTCTTTAGCTCGCCTGACTTCGTCACTTTCTTTGCGTGCGGCAGAGCGTGAATCTAGATCACGAATGTACGCATCGCGCAGCTCACCTAAACGACTGGCCAATGATGGACGCATAGTCGAACCCTCTTTGTTAACTTGGCTTGAGTATAGACCTAAAAACCTAAAAAAAGCTTGGGTTTAGGGGGCTGATGTGACAATTGGCTACCTGCCTTCTTTCAGTTGGGTGCAGGTGTGGTAATTCGGAGCCTTGGGCCGCGCTCACACGCGATCTATGAATTAACCTCGATCTTTATGGCATATGTTTTGGATGCCCGCGCCTTTTTTGAATTAACTGCGGTCTTGTAGGGGCAGGTCCCCGTGCCTGCCCTCTTTCCGTTGGGTGACTGTTTGATAAATAACATCAATGCGTGATGTACGGCTGACCCTGTGTGTATGTGTGGTAACTGGCATTGATGTGCAGTTGAGAGGGCAACCACGGGGGATTGCCCCTACAGCCCAAGCTGCACATTCACCTGATCTTTTCCTTGATTAAAGCTAAGACTATGCCGTATGCTTGCCCGAATTTTGTCCCTAGATTCAAGCCTTAACTCAGAATGGTGTGTTCAGTGAAGCATGACAATCGCGCACAAACTCACGCTCAAGCCTACTTAGTATTGGCAGAGGGCAGTGTTTATGCAGGAGTGGCGATTGGTGCGCCTGGCAAAACGGTAGGCGAAGTTGTATTCAACACTTCTATGACCGGCTATCAAGAAATTCTCACGGACCCTTCTTATTGCGAACAAATTGTCACGCTGACCTATCCGCACATTGGTAATACCGGCATCAATCTGATCGATAGCGAATCGTACAAAGTTTGGGCCGCGGGTTTAATTATTCGTGAATTGTCGCCCATAGCGAGCAATTGGCGTTCGACGCTTTCTTTACAAGATTATTTAATTCAAAACAATGTTGTCGCCATTGCTGGTATCGATACTCGCGCACTTACACGTTTACTGCGTGAAAAGGGTGCGCAGAATGGTTGCATCATCAGTGGCGTTAATAGTGTTGAGGAAGCTTTAAAAGAAGCACAAAACTATCCTGGCTTAAAAGGCATGGATTTAGCCAAAGTCGTGAGTACTACCATGCCTTATGATTGGGCAGAAGCGAGTTACGATCTAGATCAACAAGCCGCACCGATCTTGAATGAAGCAGCCGCTAAAAAACACGTAGTGGCCTATGACTTCGGTGTGAAATTACAAATCATTCGTATGTTAGTGGATCGTGGTTGTCGTGTGACAGTTGTGCCTGCGCAAACTTCTGCAGAAGAAGTTTTAAATTTAAAGCCCAATGGCGTGTTGTTATCCAATGGTCCCGGCGATCCGGCTCCTTGTTATTATGCCATTAAAGCGGCACAAACTTTTATGGATAAAAACATTCCGCTCTTTGGTATTTGTTTGGGGCATCAAATTTTAGGTTTAGCCTGTGGTGCTAAAACTTTGAAAATGAAATTGGGTCATCATGGTGCGAATCACCCGGTTAAAGATTTAAAAAATGGTCGGGTATTAATTACCAGTCAGAACCATGGTTTTGCGGTGGATGAAAAAACTTTAAGTGCAGATTATGAAGTAACTCATGTGTCTTTGTTTGATCAAAGTTTACAAGGATTCCAGCATCGCACTAAACCCTTTATGGCTTTTCAAGGACATCCCGAAGCGAGCCCTGGCCCGAATGATATTGCTTATTTATTCGATCAATTTGTGAATTATTTGTAGGGTGGAGTAAAGATTGCCTAAACGTAGTGACATACAATCCATCTTAATTCTGGGTGCCGGCCCTATTGTCATTGGGCAAGCAGCAGAATTTGATTATTCCGGTACTCAAGCTTGTAAAGCCCTGCGTGAAGAAGGTTATCGTGTTGTTTTAATTAACTCGAATCCCGCTACCATCATGACCGATCCAGAAATTGCGGACGCGACTTATATTGAACCCATTACCTGGCAAGTAGTGGCGGAAATTATTGCTAAAGAACGGCCGCAAGCAATCTTGCCAACTATGGGCGGACAAACAGCATTGAATTGTGCGTTAGATTTAGCGCGCAACGGCGTTTTAGAAAAATACAATGTTGAATTAATAGGTGCGAATCAAGAAGCGATTCATAAAGCAGAAGATCGTCAGTTATTCCAACAAGCCATGGAGCGTATTGGTTTGCAAACACCACGCTCGGGTTTCGCGCACAGCTTGGAAGAAGCTTGGGTTATTTTAGATCGCATAGGTTTCCCTACCATTATTCGTCCCTCTTTCACCATGGGTGGTAGCGGTGGTGGTATTGCTTATAATCGCGAAGAATTCGAAGAAATCTGCTTGCGCGGTTTAGAACTTTCTCCGACTAAAGAATTATTGATTGATGAATCGATTATTGGTTGGAAAGAATATGAATTAGAAGTAGTACGCGATAAAGCTGATAATTGCATTATCGTATGTAGCATTGAAAATATCGATCCGATGGGGATTCATACGGGTGACTCGATTACAGTAGCGCCCGCACAAACTTTAACGGATAAAGAATACCAACGTCTGCGCAATTACGCGATTGCGATCATACGTGAAATTGGTGTTGAAACAGGCGGCTCTAATGTGCAGTTTGCCGTGAATCCAGTTGATGGTCGCGTGATGGTCGTAGAAATGAATCCACGCGTGTCACGTTCTTCTGCCTTAGCTTCCAAAGCGACGGGATTCCCGATTGCTAAAATCGCCGCAAAATTAGCCGTAGGCTTTACGCTGGATGAATTGAAAAATGAAATCACCGGCAATCGTACTCCTGCTTCTTTTGAACCTTCCATTGATTATGTAGTGACCAAAATACCGCGGTTTAATTTTGAAAAATTTCCGCAAACCGATGCTTTACTGACCACGCAAATGAAATCAGTGGGTGAAGTAATGGCCATTGGTCGAAACTTCCAAGAATCTTTACAAAAAGCTTTGCGTGCTTTGGAAATCAATGTTTATGGTTTAGAACCCCGCATTGATTTAAGCGATGAGCACGCCAGAGATATTCTACGCCGCGAACTAGCGAGCACGCACTACCAGCGCTTGTGGGTAGTGGGTGATGCTTTTCGTTTTGGGCTGAGTGTGGAAGAAGTGCATGCAGCCACCCACATTGATCCGTGGTTCTTAGTGCAAATCCAAGAATTAATCCAAATCGAAGAATCAATCAAAGAGCGCAAATTAAGCTCATTCAGCAAAGAAGAGATCTTTGCTTTAAAGCGCAAAGGTTTTGCTGATCGTCGCATCGCACAAATTTTGCAAGTTGATGAAACCGAGGTACGTAAAACACGTCATGCTTTAGGGGTGCGTCCTGTTTACAAACGGATTGATACTTGTGCCGCTGAATTCGCAACGGATACAGCCTATCTTTATTCCACTTATGAAGTTGAAAATGAAGCATTACCGTCACAACGCGACAAAATTATTGTGTTAGGTGGTGGTCCTAATCGTATCGGTCAGGGTATAGAATTTGATTATTGTTGTGTGCATGCGGCGCTCACGATGCGTGAATTAGGTTATGAAAGTATTGTTATTAACTGCAATCCCGAAACTGTTTCTACCGATTATGATATTTCGGATCGCTTGTACTTTGAGCCGCTCACATTGGAAGATGTTTTAGAAGTTGTGGCGCTGGAAAAGCCGAAAGGTGTGATTGTGCAGTATGGTGGACAAACACCTTTAAAACTTGCCTTAGCTTTAGAAGAAAATGGTGTGCCAATTATTGGGACCACACCCGATGCTATCGATTTAGCCGAAGACCGTGAGCGCTTCCAAAAATTATTAGATCGTTTGAATTTACGTCAGCCACCGAATGGCATTGTGCGTAGCGTCGAAGAAGGTATTCGCTTAGCGAAAGTTTTTGCTTATCCTCTAGTAGTGCGTCCTTCTTATGTGTTGGGTGGACGTGCGATGCAAGTGATTTATCATGAGCAAGAATTGATTCGCTATATGCATAAAGCAGAGGGCGTGACACCTAAAACACCTTTATTACTCGATCATTTCTTAGATGCAGCTACTGAAGTCGATGTCGATGCAGTTTGTGATGGTAAGGACGTGCTAATTGGTGGCATCTTAGAGCACATCGAACAAGCCGGTATTCACTCAGGTGATTCATCTTGTGTATTACCACCGCACAGCTTAAGTGCTGAGATGCAGAATGCATTACGTGAACAAATGCGCCTAATGGCTTTAGAGTTGGGTGTGGTTGGTTTGATTAACGCACAATTCGCTATTCAAGATGGTCAAATCTATGTCTTAGAAGTGAATCCACGCGCTTCACGAACTGTGCCATTTATTGCAAAAGCCACGGGTATTTCTCTCGCCAAAATTGCCGCAGGTTGTATGGTTGGTGTTTCCTTACGTGAACAAGGCTACACAGAAGAATTAATTCCACCTTATTTCTCAGTTAAAAAACCCGTGTTCCCTTTTGCTAAATTCCCGGGTGTTGATCCTATTCTAGGCCCTGAAATGCGTTCTACCGGTGAGGCGATGGGTATCGGGCAAAACTTTAGTTCAGCTTACGCAAAGAGCGAATCAGCTTGTGGCGAAATTATTCCACGTGAAGGCACGGTTTTTTTAAGCGTGCGTGATCGTGATAAAGCACAAGTAATTGAGTTGGCGCGTCGTTTGCACAACTTAGGCTTTAATATTGTATCTACGCGTGGTACCGCTAAGGCTTTAGAGATGGCCGGGATTCCCGTCGGCTTTGTCAATAAAGTAAACGAGGGTAGACCGCATGTCATTGATATGCTGAAAAACGGCGAAATTCAGTTTGTGATTAATACTACCGAAGGCGAACAAGCCATAGCAGATTCGTATTTGATTCGTCGTACGACGGTACAACGTAAAGTCTTCTATACCACCACCCTAGCGGGTGGTGAGGCGAGCTGTCAGACTTTAGAAACTCACAACCCCATCGAAGTAGCCAGCTTGCAAGAACTGTATAAAATGGCGCTAAAAGACGTTGTGACTGCGTGAGTAATACCTCATCAGAGCAATCTGTAGAGATGCCCGAAATCATTTTTTAAGGAATTTTTTATGGCTACTATTCCCATAACGGTTAAAGGTGAAACTTTGTTAAGAGCTGAATTAGAACAGCTCAAAACGGTGGAACGGCATCGTGTTATTGAAGCGATTTCTGAAGCACGTGCACATGGTGATTTAAAAGAAAATGCGGAATATCATGCGGCCAAAGAACAGCAATCCTTCATTGAAGGACGCATTCAAGATATCGAAACGAAATTAGCTAGCTGTACCGTGATTGATATTTCACGCATTCCTAATGAAGGAAAAGTTATTTTCGGCTCTACGGTTACAGCTGTAAACGAAGACAATGCCCAAGAAGTGGTTTATCAAATTGTCGGTGATGATGAAGCGGATATTAAACAAGGCAAGGTTTCAGTGAATGCGCCAGTCGCACGAGCGCTTATCGGCAAATTGGAGGGAGATGTGGTTGAAGTCATCACTCCACAAGGCAAAAGCACTTATGAAATATTGAAGGTGGAATATCTCTGAAGATTAGCGACTAGCTAGTGGCGGCGTATTTCCTTTTTGTTCAGGTTTAACCTCAGGAGGAGTCTCACCTCCTATTGCGCTGTGTTTCGCTGCTGTTGAAACGGGTGATAACGGGCCGCCAGCTGGAGAGAGTCGATTTACTAATGCAGCTCCTCGGTTTGAACCATTAGTGCTTGTATCAGCCTTGTTTGTTGGGTTTTCTGAAAAGACACTCAGAATGGGTCCTAGAAACAGAGCTAGCGTGAAAAATCCGAGCGTAACTGCAATTCCAATTACCACCGGTGTGAATCCAAATATCGATCCCGTCACTATTATAGCCAAGAGAAGTATAAGGCAGAGGCCGACAGCGAAAGCAAATTCATTACTAGGCTCAAAGTCAGTACCCATAAACACCCCCATCAATTGTAGAGACCTGAAAACTATTCGCCTTGGTCAATTGTACCTAGTATAGGGCTGTTTTATTAAAAAAAACTTAAGGGCGCCTCTCTAAATTGCTCTTTTGTCTTAATACTTTGTTGCACGTTTTTCTCAAATCCTCATTTACCCGACATAAACTGCGGTTTTCGAAGAACGTGCGCCGCGCCTTAAGCCAAAATATCTAATTTATAGAGGTGCCATTAAGGGCAAGGTCTGAAAAAATTACGCCTATTTCTTCCACTTAATATTACAACCCATACTCGGTTTTTGCTCTGTGCTCACAGGCATCCCATTTAAAATACAATCTAAAGCATTCTTTAAATCTTTAGCGCTAACAGCAATATCATTGCCCGGTGAGGAATCATCAAAGCGACCACGATACACGCAGTGCAAATCATGATCAAAAATATAAAAATCCGGCGTGCAAGCCGCTTGATAGGCTTTCGCTACCGCTTGAGTCTCATCAAACAAATAAGGGAAAGGATAGGCTAAGCGTTCAGCATCTTTTTTCATTTCAGCAGGGCCATCTTGCGGATAATGTTCAGCATCATTGGAGCTGATGGCGATAAAGTGGATACCTTTGGCTTGATAGCTATTGGCGACAGCGACTAATGCTGCTTGGATGTGTTTGACATACGGACAGTGATTGCAAATAAAAGCAATGACGGTGGCTTTGTTCGATTGCAACTCGTGCAGGCTATTCAATTGGCCGGACACAACATTTAATAAATTAAAATCAGGTGCCTGAGTGCCTAGTGGCATCATCTGAGAGTAGCTAAGAGCCATGGTGATTTCCTCTGGATAAATAGGGTTCAGATAATACGAGAACTGCCCTTGTTTTCCAATTAAATTCTCTCTATAGTGTGGGTCCATACTAATGTTAAACAGTATGGAGTCTAAGCTCATTTTTTCCCGCAAAATCCAGTCGTATTTAATCTTTCATTATAAGGATAGAACTTATGCTTCACTCATTGCTGCGTGTTTTAGGTATCGCTATGGTTTTTGTTTGGGGAGCAGCTCAGGCGGATACTGCGGATGACTTTACTAATCCCGCCAAGCCTCTTTTTATCAATGCTAAAACGCAGACTTTGACTGTAAAGCTTAAGTCGAATCCTAGCACGGGCTATACCTGGTATTTACAGTCGATTGATTCTCCTTGGTTGCAGCCAGTTTCACATCAATATGTCGCCGCGAATTCTGGTTTAATGGGAGCACCTGGTTATGATGTGTGGACCTTCAACGTAAAAGCTAATTATCAAAACATTCCTTTTTATAGTGAAATAGAATTGATCTATACTCGTGCGTGGCAAGTCAATAGTTCACCAACCGTCTTAAGAGTTTTCCACAACCCGAATTAATCCCGAATTAATATAGCCTTCAAGGAGCTTCACATGACCACTTATAGCAACCCAAAACAAATTTTAGAATTAATCAAAGAGCGCGATATTAAGTTCATTGATTTACACTTTACCGATACATGTGGGGCTGATCGCCATGCTTCAATTCCAACTACGGGTGTGGATGAAGGATTCTTCAAAGACGGTAAGATGTTTGATGGTTCATCAATCGCCGGTTGGAGAAGCATTAATAATTCGGATTTAGTTTTAATTCCAGATATTAGTACAGCAATTTTAAATCCGTTCACCGATACGAGCACATTAAACATTCGTTGCGATGTGTTAGATCCTAAAAATATGCAGCCTTATGATCGGGATCCGCGATCAGTTGCTAAACGTGCGGAAGCTTATTTAATTTCTACGGGTATTGCTGATCAATGTTTCTTTGGTCCTGAGCCTGAATTTTTCGTATTCGATGATGTGCGTTGGAAGATTGACATGAATCAAGTGTCTTATCGTATTGATTCAGAAGAAGGAGCTTGGAACTCTGAACAAGAATATCCCTGTAACAATATGGGACATCGTCCTGGTGTCAAAGGTGGTTACTTGCCAATGCCGCCAATCGATTCTTCACAAGATCTTCGCTCTGAAATGTGTTTGATGTTAGAGCAGCTTGGTATTGTAGTTGAAGCGCATCACCACGAAGTCGCAACGGCTAATCAAAACGAAATTAGTTTCCGTTATGCAAGCCTTGCGAAAGCCGCTGATAACACCCAATTGTTAAAATATGTGGTGCGTAATGTCGCGCATCAACACGGCAAAACAGCAACTTTTATGCCGAAACCCTTGTCGGGTGATAATGGTAGTGGTATGCACTGCCATCAATCACTCGCTAAGAATGGTGTCAATTTATTTACCGGTGATGGTTATGCAGGGCTATCTGAATTAGCCTTGTATTATGTGGGCGGAATTTTAAAACACGCGCGTGCTTTAAATGCATTAACTAATAGCGCTACGAATAGTTATAAACGTTTGGTGCCCGGTTTTGAAGCACCAGTCACTTTAACTTATTCAGCAGGAAACCGCTCAGCAGCAATTCGTATTCCTTATGTAACGAATCCCTTGGCGCGTCGTATTGAAGCGCGTTTTCCAGATCCTTGTTCAAATCCATATTTAGCTTATTCGGCGATGATGATGGCGGGTCTCGATGGTATTCGTAATAAAATTGATCCAGGTAGAGCCATCGATAAAGATCTTTATGAGCTGACTGAAGAAGAATCGCGTGGTTTACCCACTGTTTGTGCGTCTTTGAGCGATGCTTTAGATGCTTTGGAAGCAGATAAAGAATTCTTATTAGAAGGCGGTGTGTTTACTGAAGATACGATTGCCGCTTATATCAAATTAAAACGTCAGGAAGTGTTACGCGTTAATATGATCCCGCATCCGGCGGAGTTTGAGATGTATTACAGCTAATTGTTTGTTGGTTGGGCTGTAGGGGTAATACTTGTGTGGATATTGGGTGCTTGCCCTTTCAATTCTACAGCGATGTTATATTGGTACCGTAGCTTCGGCTGAGCTTGCGAGTCCGCGAGCATGCGCGGCCCAACACCCCATCTATTATCTTGTTTGATTCCATGGATTGCCACAATGCTTGAGAATTTAAGTTTTAACGGGTAAGCCGTTAATTAAGCACAGGGTTGCGCATGTATTGGAAGGATGTTAACGATATTGTCGAAGCAAGAGCTCGGGAGAGCAGTTGAAGGGAAGCAGAGAGTCGATGTTTTTGTTGAGAGTAAAGCGGGCGGAAAATCTAGACCATTTCTGTAACCTGTCCCCTTTGAATTAACATCGATGTACAGTTGAGAGGGCGGGGACAGGGCCCCGCCCCTACAAGACCGTGCTTAATTCAAAGTTGTGAGCAAAATCGTTATCGGGTGTTGGGCAGTGCTGCCTTATAAGTTGGTCCTGTCCCCTTTGAATTAACAT
>JBDNGR010000157.1:0-2020 GCA_041689165.1 Coxiellaceae bacterium | reverse complement strand
TATTTCTACAAACATCAGGGCTTCCAGCTAGTATTAAATGTCGGCTAGTCTGCCACAAAGTCGGGTTCCTTGTAAGCCGTGGATTACACTGGGGTAGGTGAATGGCTTACAGGGCGCGCAGCTTGAGGTACGAGAGGTATAGCCTATAAACCTATCGAAGCTAATTGGATGCCTTATCCGGAGCGCATTTTTCACATAGAATGCAAGCCTCTAAGATTTTAGATCAGGGAGTCTCATGCACAACCTATATACAGCAAGGCGCCGTCGCTTAATGGGTGGCCTTGCTGCCAACAGTGTGGTACTTCTATCAGCGGCTCTGCAAAAATTAAGAAATGGTGACTCTTATTACCCCTATCGCCAGCAAAGCGACTTTTATTATCTCAGTGGCTTGAACGAGCCGGAGGCCATGATCGTATTAATCCCAGGTAGGCCTGAGGGTGAGTTTATTCTGTTGGTGCGTGAGCGTGATCCGGCGCGCACGCAATGGGAGGGCGCTGTTGCCAGTTTTGCGCAGCTTAAAACTGAATTCGGTGCTGATCAAGTTTTTGCGATTACAGAGTTGCCAAAGCTCCTGTCAGAATTGTTACTGAACAAACAATGTATTTATTATCTCTTTAGTGAGCAGAATTTAGGGCTGCAATTAAGTGAGTGTTTAAACGCTTTAAATGAGGCCATCCGTCGCGGCATAACTGCTACTGCTGAATTAATTGATCTTGCTAAATTACTGCATGAACAACGTTTAATTAAAGATGAGGCTGAAATTGACTTAATGCGTCGTGCTGCAGCTATCTCTGCTGCAGCTCATACTAAAGCGATGCAAGTCTGTCAGCCAGGTATGAAAGAATATGAATTACAAGCGGTGCTGGAATATGAGTTTACACGAGGCGGGTGTCATGCTGTGGCCTATCCTAGCATAGTGGCTGGTGGTTCTAATGCTTGCACTTTGCATTATCATGCTAACCAAGCAGAATTAGAAAACGGCGATTTGGTTTTGGTCGATGCGGGTGGCGAATACCGAAATTATGCTGCAGATATTACCCGCACTTATCCAGTGAATGGTCAATTTAGTGCGGAACAACGCGCCATTTATGAATTAGTGCTCAAAGTACAAGAAAAAGTGATTGCGAGCATACGTCCTGGTGTCAAACGTGATGTGATGCAGCTTTTGTCAGAGCGTGAAATCACGCAGGGTTTAATTGAACTTGGCCTTTTAAAAGGTGATTTAAATCAACTGCTCGAGACGCGTGCTTTTTCAGCTTTTTACATGCATGGTATTGGTCATTGGTTGGGTCTTGATGTGCACGATGTGGGAGCTTATAAAATCGATAATGAATGGCGCGAGCTCAAAGCTGGAATGGTGTTAACGATCGAGCCCGGCATTTATATTGCTGCTGATGCCTCTCAAGTTGCCGCTCATTGGCGTGGTATCGGCGTGCGTATTGAAGATGATATTTTGATCACCGCAGATGGCTGTGACGTCTTAAGTGCTGCCGCGCCCAAAGCTATCGTTGATATTGAAAAGCTAATGAGTCGAAGGATGCAGAATTGAGGCCACCGATTAAACATGATTTGATTATAGTCGGTGCTGGTTTGGTAGGTTCAAGCTTGCTTCTGGCAGCGCAAAATGCAGACTTAAAAATTTTGTGTTTAGATCGTAAAGCCCTGGGACTCAATCAACCACCTTCAACTGATCAACGCCCTATTTCCCTATCTTATGCTAGTGTCACTATTCTAAGGAATCTCAAGCTTTGGGATGAATTAGCAGGGCATGCTACGCCTATTCATAAAGTGCATATTTCGACGCAAGGTGGCTTTGGTCATTTGCAGTTTTGTGCAAGTGATTATGACCTACCGGCCTTAGGTTATGCAGTGCCTTTCACTTTATTAGAGCGTAGTTTGCAGCAACATGCTCTGCAAAATGTACAGGTGGGCTTCCTGGAGATCAAAAACATTGTTGAACTTAACACGGCTGAACAAGCTACTCAGTTAACGGTAACCACTGAAGCCGGTGAAGAATCAC
>JBDNGR010000156.1:0-2797 GCA_041689165.1 Coxiellaceae bacterium | reverse complement strand
TATGATTTATCAGACTTGGAAAAAATATGTTCATGTGGCTGCACACTAACCGAAATAGGTTCAGACAAAAGTGAGCAATTAGATATCATTCCAGCCCTTGTATCGACAAGAGCGGATTTTCCAGCGAATGGGTATAGTCCTCTCGTACCCCAAGCGGCGAGTTGTAAGTTCCATCTTGAGGTCGCATTAGCCCGCTTCCTCAATCACAAAAGCTTGAAAGAGCCCCACTATTCCTCCGCTTTTGCTCAATCCTCATCGGGCCACTGCTCGCAAGCTGAAGCTTAAAACTTCGCAGCTTGAGAGTCGAGAGGTATATACATTAACTTTAGCATGCCGTAACCCATATCCGATTCCAGAAGTTTGTACTTGATAGATGACATTGTTGTAACTGAGCTCAAGATTTTCTGACAGCTTACGTTCGTACTGAAAACTAAAAATTAAATCGAGCACTTCTGTGGAGGCTAGGTTTTTTCTATGCGCATTCTGTGTGCTTTTTGGCTCAACGCTAAAACGTCGATTATAGTCTTCGAAGAACTGAGCTAAGAAAAGATTAGCGGCCTCTATGCGGCTAATATTTTGTAAACGCATTTCCCGCGTTAGTCTTTTTTGTAAGCTGCCGTTAGCTCTTTGGACCCGAGCTTTAGCCTGAGGGGAGTTGGCACAAATTAGCTTGATATCCAACTTTCGAAGCGCACGCCCAAACTGAGTTTCTGAATCTTCTTTATCGGGATGATTGACTCGAAATACAGCGAATTTATCGCTATAAAGCGCCAAAGGCTTGCCAAATTTTTCCAGATAATCTCGTCCCAGTTTAAAGTAACCCGCTGTCGTTTCTTCTTCCTCAAAACGCAACCCCGCCAATCGACTGGTGGCGTCATCAATAAACACTAATAGGCAACACGCCGACGCACGGCCTTCAAACCAATCATGGTGTAAACCATCGATTTGAATCAGTTCACCAAAGCCGAGAGCGGCGCTCACGGCTTTGATGCAATTTTACTTTTTTAGAACGTTTTGCTTTCCACAAAGACCATTGCATCATCCACTGGCGCAACGTTGCTTTGCTGACACTCAGTTCATGGCATTCCTGCAGTTTCTCAGCCGCATACGTGGGACCAAAATCAGCGTAGTGACGATGCACTAACTCTTTTACAGATTGCTTTGTATGTTCATTGTGTTAGTGATTGCTGGCCCGTCCTCGACGCTTTGAAACGAAAGCGGACGCCCCCTCTTGGCGATATTTTTTAACCAGTCGAATAACCTAGCTTTTGGACAGCTTCAACCGTCGACCAGCCTCTTTCTGGGTTAACTCCTGAGCAGCGTTTGCTGGATGACCGCCACACGTTCTAGCTCTTGCTTACTCATCAATAATAGTCCTTCTTGCATCGTCAGCCTCTGGGGCTTAGTGGGTCTTCAGACTAGCTGAATCCCTAACTTAGGTGACATCTCTAAATTGCTAAAGGTGACATTACTAAATTGCCGCTACAGATATACCTCGTAATATGCTTAACTTTTGCAGCTTTGTTATGATTGGTGGCCCACAGAGCTCAATCACTAGAATGCGGTATTTCCCATGCACAATTACAGCCAAAGCGTTAAAACCTATCTATTAAGTTTTCAAAAAGAAGTGTGCGAGATGCTCGAGCAAGAAGAGCCGAGCGCACGCTTCGCTTCAGATCAATGGCAACACCAAAATGGTAGTGGCGGTGGTGACACACGTGTTATGCAGAATGGCCAACTCATCGAGCAGGGTGGAGTTAATTTCTCGCATATTCGAGCGGCGAGCTTGCCGCCGGCTGCCACTGTGAAACGACCGGAGCTTGCGAATCAAGCTTTTCAGGCGATGGGTGTTTCATTGGTGATTCATCCCCTTAATCCTTATATTCCCACCACGCATGCTAATTTACGTTTTTTTATGACGGAAGATGCCGCAGGTAAAGCCACTTGGTGGTTTGGCGGTGGTTTTGATTTAACGCCGTATTATGGTTTTGTCGATGATTGCGTGTTGTGGCACAGAGAGGCCGAAGCTGCCTGTAAAGATTTTGGTGAAGATGTTTATCCGCGTTACAAAAAAGCCTGTGATGAATACTTTTTTTTAAAACACCGTAATGAAGCGCGTGGCATTGGTGGTTTATTTTTCGATGATTTGAATGAATGGGGCTTTGAGCAATGCTTTGCTTTCGTGCAAAGTGTAGGTAAACATTTAATTAAAGCTTATCGTGCGATTGTGCAACAACGTAAAACGCAGATCTTTGGCGAGCGAGAGCGGAACTTCCAACTCTATCGCCGTGGTCGTTATGTAGAGTTTAATTTACTCTACGATCGTGGAACTTTGTTTGGTTTGCAATCAGGTGGTCGTACTGAATCTATTCTGATGTCCTTGCCACCACATGTTGACTGGCGCTATAACTGGCAACCAGAACCTGGAGCTGAAGAAGCTCATTTATATACGGACTTTTTGCCAGCGCGAGATTGGTTAGATGTTAAGGATAGTAAATGAAAGTTTATGTGGCGCATTCAACGAGCTTTAATTTCATAGAAGATTTATATATTCCGTTGAAAGAATCCGCACTTTGGCAACAACATCAATTTATCTTGCCACATGAGAAGTCTTTAGTAGTGAACTCTTCTAGGCAGCTGATTAAAACAGTTGATCTATACCCATCGCACCTCAAGCTACGAAGCTAGGCTTCCACCTTAAGTCGAATTTGAGGCGTTCTTCAATCACAAAAAGCTCAAAATAGAATAACTATTCCTCGCCTTATGCTCAATCAGAACGCCTCAACTTCTCGCAAGC
>JBDNGR010000155.1:0-2562 GCA_041689165.1 Coxiellaceae bacterium | reverse complement strand
TTTCGAGCTTTTGTGATTGAGGACGCGGGCTAATGCGACGTCAAGATGGAGCTTACAACTCGCATCTTGAGCTACGATGGGTATATCTCTAAAGTCCCGGCGCTGCATTTCCTTATTGAATTAGCGAATAACAAAAGAGCCATTTGTAGAGGCGCTCTTAAGCTTTTCTTAATAATCGCGCGTTATACTCATCCCATAAGAAAGTGCCACAAAAAGGAAGCCGATTAAACAATGGAAGATTTAAGGGAAATTTTACATGGCAAGAAATGATTCCACACCTCTTGAGGATGATTCTGATCCTTCCCAAGAGACCCAGACCGCCCCCCCTAGCTATCTAAACCGTCTTTATAATTCGACTAGCAACTACTTCGAGGAAATCTTTGAAGTAGCGCGTGTTGCTAATGCGGGTGGTAATGCGGCGATCGGCACAGGCGTTGCAGGTGGCAATCTAGGCTTAATGTTTTTAGCTTTTTTTAGCGGTTTTATAAACTCTTATGCCGCTGGTGAGGCTAAGGATGAAGCGCCGAAAGAGACTCATACTGCTGGTGAGACTACAGATGAAACCACTCAAAAAACTTTAGCGCTTGAGTATTCTCCTATTACCGAGGTTCCAGCCTCTTTATGGTTGGTTGATCGCTTTACTTCTCTCATCTATGGCTTCGGCTGCGGTGCCACCACTGCAGCTTCGACTTATTTGATGCTCATCACCATCAGCATCGGTTTGAGCGGTAGTTTGGCGCTCTTTGGTTTTGGCGCCATGCTGGGCGCTTTAGTGTTTATCGCCACCTACAAAAATGTCATTGCCTATGTCGAAGGGCGAGATAAGGCCAATAAAACAAAATGGTCTACCTTAAAAGGCTTGTTGTTGGCTTTGCTGTTTTCTCTCGTGCTAAGCGCTCTCTATGTGGGAATCAGCTTCATAGTCATGCATTTTCTGGGCCCTGGCATCTTAGGCTCCATACTTATCTCAAGCACCTATTTCTTAGCAGCTGTTATGGGTTTCTGCACTACCCTTCTGAATTACGGTATTACACAAAATAGCATCATTAGTTTTTTTATTAACACTCAAACTCCCACCATAGCTACTGAAGTTGCTGCTAAAACTCCTAGCGAAGAAGTTGACCCAGCAGTTAAAGCACGCATAGCTCAGGAGAGATTTAATTATCTGGTTTTATTTGGTATAGCCGCAGTTGGTTGTGCCGCTTATGGTTTAGCGATTGGCGGTCTGACTTATATTAGCATCATGTCTTTCCCCGCGGCGTTTGGTGCTACTTTAACTATGACCGCCCCTCTAATGTCAGTTGCCCTATTTATCTCGCTGGTAACTACTTTGGCTATGATTCCCTTGTTGATCAAGCAATGCATACCCTTCGTTACTGAGTGTGCAAAAATAGGTGTTGGAACGAAAATTCAATCCATGCTGCAAAAGATTTTTATTTTTAACACTCATCTGTATGAAGATACCGTCAAAAACCGTTGTAAATTTTACTTTAAAGCTTTTTTAATAACAGTGGCTATTCCTGCAGCCATTATTGGCTCTGTAATGACCCTGTTAGAAGCAAGCGGTGCTTTAGCTGAAGTCATCAAATTAGGAATTTTATTGTTACCTTTGGCAATGCGCCAGAATGAAAACAAGGCTGCTCAAAGCACTTCCTATACCATTTTAGGTTTAGCGCTGATTGCTGATCTTATTTTTGCTGTGACAACTGGTTTTAAATGGATCAGTGGTATGGATTTTGCGCTGGATAAAAAAGGGCGGGAAGGTCCTAAGGTCACCCTATGTGGCTATCCGGCCTCCCCAGCAACACTATTTCTAAATGTTGGTATTCATGGTGGTGTAGCAGGTCAGGCTACTACTAATTCTAAAGCTGAAAGTTCCAGAAAGCGTTCTCTCAGCAAGTAAAGGGCTACTGTCTTCCACTCCCAGTACCGCAGCTGCTGTTACAGAATTGAAACTTCCGTCAGCGGCAATCCTGTAGGGATAAGTAGTATACCTCTCGACCTTCGAGAGGCGAAGGTCGAGAAGCTTAGTCATTATTTACATCACTGAACACATGTTTGCAGGTCTTGGTGGTGGAGCTAAGGCCGCACGGCGTGCTTCGGCTACTAGGTCACTTAAGTGATGAGCGCTCTGATATTCCCGATGCGCTCTACCCAATGTTGCCTCATAAATCTGCAGCGCCAATTGAAGCTCAGTTTGCGCTTTGCTCAAGTCATTAAGCTTAAAGCAGCTGTGTGCTAAACCGTGTCGTGCACGGGCGAGCTCAATATGATCAGCGCCATAGTATTCGAGGACCTTTGGCAAGACCTGGGTTTCCAGAATCTTGCGTTGTCGGGCGGCATCGCCTAAGCCACCATAGGCAATGGCTAAATTATGGTGCGCATCGGCGAGCTTAATATGATCAACGCCATAGTATTCGAGGTACTTTGGCAAGACCCGGGTTTCCATAATCTCGCGTTGTCGGGCAGCATCGCCTAAGCCACCATAGGCAGTGGCTAAATTATGGTGCACACGGGCGACATTAATATGATCAACGCCATAGTGTTCGAGGAACTTTGGCA
>JBDNGR010000154.1:0-5664 GCA_041689165.1 Coxiellaceae bacterium | reverse complement strand
TTTTTACTAAAGTATTTGTACAAGAGCTGGTCAGAGAATTCCAGTTCTTGAGTGATGTTGTATCCGGCCGTGCTAAACGTCGGACCAATTTTACCGATACTTTACTGGGTGTTGCTAGCTTGGCGGGTGGTGCGGATAGCACTGGTGTGGCCTCAGCCGTGGTCACTGGTCTAAATTATTTGCACAATTATCATGAAGCATCTCGTGTCTCAACTATCGGATCGCTCTATGATGAGGTAGACCCTGAGGCATTGCGCATCATGGCCGATCAAGTCGCAATCGAAATCTTACGTCGCCATGATTTTTTTATCGCGATGAGGCTTAGCGATGAGCCCGTAAAAGGCGTGATACCTCTAGCAAAGACTGCTGTGCAGCGTATTTTAGAATACGTCGCGCGCAAAAAATTAAATTTGACGGTAGATAATTTATTAATGGGCTTGATCGAAGGACGCTCTGGCGCCTATATTCAAGGATTTTTTAACAATCATTGCGACGGTAACCGTCTATATCCAAAGGCTGGTTTCACAGCTGAAAGTTTATTTTCCCGCTCCGCATTTAGAACCCCCGATGGAAGACTATGGTTTAGGGAGACCGCCAAGCATTCAGCTCGTGAAGAGCGCTTCGCAGGTGTAACCAAATTCAGCGAGGGCTTGCATAGTTTTGGTTATACCGAGATTAAAGAAAGTGAACCGCGCTATGGTTTTACCAGTGTCAACCCAGAGATGCGAGAGTTTTATGATTACAAGCCTTATGAGCCCAGCGCTAAAATCATTGCTGAGTTGCGCAGATATCATCCTGCTGTAGTTGATATTAATCGATCTGATATTGAAGCATACATTTTGTTTATCAGAGGCAAAGCCGCTATTCCTTCCTTTGTTGATTATCTACAAGAGAAATTTCCAGGTATCGAAGTCCCAATTTTTCATGGTGATCTCAGTGGTCTTGATTTACATGATGCTGATTTTAGCGCTGTAGATTTTAGTAGTTCTAAATTTAGTGGTAATTTAAGAGATGTTAAATTCTGTTCAGCTATTTTACGAGGTGCTCAATTTACCAGCACTAACCTTGAGCAGGCTGATTTCAGCGGTGCTCATCTCGAGTATGCGAGTTTTAATTTAGCAAGATTTAAAAAAACCAACCTTGCTCAGGCACATCTTGATTTTGCAAAATTTACCGACAGTATTCTGGGTGAATGCAATATCATTGGGGCCAGTTGGTATAAAGCTGATTTAGCAAAAATGACCAAAAGCGGCGAGCTCGCTCGTGAGCAAAGTCTGCAATCAGATCGAACTAAAGAAGTTCATGACAAATTAATGCGCTTAACCGAAACCAGCCTAGAAGAGGAAGCCCAGTTTAAAAAGCGTTCCCCATTACTGGAGTTACTGGCTAAATTACAAAAGCTTGAAGTCGACCCTGCAAAAATAGAACAGTTACGCTACCAAGTCGAAGATCTAGTTCAGACCAAGGATAACGAATTTGCTTTCGAGCATTATTGTCGGCAAGAACATATTATTTTGGGAGAAAAACACAAACACGCTGCGACACCGGAGCTTAAGCATGAGCTGGAAGCAGAAATGCAAAGCTTGCAATCGGATGTTAAAGATTTTATGGCTTCAATTAGAGCAGATTTTAGTGAAGTACAAGCTGAAGTAAGTCGAGTAAGTACTGAGTTACCAGAGCTAAGGAGCTTCTGCTCAGACCTAGCTAGCGTATTAGCTGCTACTAGGGCTGAGATAGAGGAAATCAAGTTGGCCATGAATACCAGGCTTTCTTCTATAGAGCTTGAACTCGGTAAATTGAAACTAGAGTTGGCTGAAACAGCACGAGTAGCACATCGAGCCGCTAAAAGGGTGAGCGCCCTTGATGCGAGCAATCAGGACATTGTCAGAAAGCAAGCTTTGATGATGAGTAGAATCGCAGAAAAGGGTAGTAAAGATGCTGATAGTGCTGAGCTGGAAAGAAAGACAGAACTTGTTCTTTTCCCACATGAGCTAGCAGCTTTACCAAGAAGACTCATTATCGATCATAGCGGTGAAGCAGCGCCTCCTTTGCCGCCACGAGCAAGAACCCATGGTCAAGATGGCCGCAGCGGCACATCCGGTAATTCAGCAAAACCCATTAGTATCATCATGGAATTCCGTCTCAATGGGAAGGGTGACAATGTGCCTTTAGTATCGATAAAAAAAGAAGGTGAGTATACAGAGGAATACTTGCCATTAGCCCCCTATGACAGCTCTCTAGTTCTACTTGCGCATGGCAGCGATGGTCTTCATGGCGAGCCAGGTACTTTTGGTGTGGATGGTCTAAGAGGCGCAGATGGGCAAGATGCTAGCTCTTATTCTGGTGCAACTAACGGCGGGCAGGGAGGGCATGGCACTAAAGGAGGCAATGGTGGTAATGGTGGTGATGCGGGTAATGCCGCCAACATAACGATCAAGTTCAACGATACCGATTACGATCTCCTCATGCTGTTAGAAGACTATAGGACGCATGCGGGTAGGCCTGGGGAAGTAGGCACTGCGGGCTTAGGTGGTAAAGGTGGTAAAGGCGGCCGCGGCGGCCATGGCATCACAGTCAGAAGAGGCGAACATACCACTAACTATCCGCCCGGTTCAGCTGGAGCCGATGGTCAGGATGGCCATAATGGGACGCCTGGAGAGAGGGGCAAAGAAGCAAAGCTCTCGGGCAAAATTGTCCTTGTGGTGGGTGGTCGTCCATATCCACAATTCTTCGATTTGATCATCCAAAGCCCAGCAGCGGTAAAGATTGCCTCACCAGACGGCATCATTGAGCCGGGTGATCAAATTAAAGTAGAGCTCACCCTGCATAACCCAAGCACTACACCCACACCCCCGCAAATGACGTCAGTCTCCTTGAGAGGTGACCATATAGAGTTCGATGCCAGGAGGGCTTACGAGTTTGCTGATTCCGTCGCTTCCACCGGAATTTATCGGCTAGCCAGGCCTCTCGCTTTTAACCTGAGTGCCTTTAATGGCGTGCCGCAGGATGCAAAATTATTACACTATGCTGATCTGAGATACGCCGCTAAGCTGCTGCGCGTCAATAAAAACTACCGTAGGCTTGGGGAACAGAGCACCGGTTTCACCGTTAAATATCCGGTCGAGATGACTTTGGCTTATGGCTATCGATCAGTCAGCATGGGCGGCGAAGCAAGTTTTACTGTAAGGCTTGATAATATTTCTTCCCAGCCTATTGGTGAGTTGGTATCAACCGCAACGGCGGCGCCCCGAGCATTATTTATGTCGATGCAGATAGAAGAGGGGCCCAGTCCTGCGGCTGGCCTCTTGTTTAAAGCAAAGGAATCTATGGATGCTGTAAGCCTTGCTACTCCATTTAAGTGGCCCATCGATAATTTACCTGCAGCGTCTAAGACATATTTATCTGGATCATTTGTGTTGTCACCAGAAGTAAAAGCCAAAGAAGGGCATTATCAATGTAATGTTAGTTTGTGGCTGGGGGATGTGAATAGGATTGATGCACCAAAACAAATACAGAGAGTAAGCTTTCCGTTGCAAGTTTCTTTGCCTTATACCTATAACCCAGCTGCTCATTTTG
Organism: Coxiellaceae bacterium; assembly: GCA_041689165.1. GTDB lineage: Bacteria > Pseudomonadota > Gammaproteobacteria > Coxiellales > Coxiellaceae > CAIQCE01. The sequence goes on along the minus strand of JBDNGR010000154.1, from coordinate 2,088 downwards.
TTTTAGTCACCCATGCAGGCACACCGATAAGTCTAATCGAACAGTGGCAAGATTTTGCTCGAGCACTCAAAACAGAGGTCTCGTTGTGGAATGTCTCGCTTTATAATGGCTGGAGCTACTTTAAACATCGCGCTGATGGCAACTCCTTTGCCGAAGAATTGGCGGGCAAGGTGCTGGTGGTTTTGGATGACGCTTATTTGCTACCAAACCGTGAGCACAAACATGCCGGTGAATATGTTAGCCCGCAGGAGATTTTTGCCGCGGCGCGTGAAGATGTCGCCACTTACCTAATTTCGCCTAAACAGTTTGATCTTGCTGCCATGATGACTCCGGCTCGATCCGCTGCTGGGCGCAGAGATTACAAGTCCACCAAGGCTTTATTCAGTAATAAGGGAACACTGCCTGGGGATGGTGATGAGACAATCACGGAACGCATTCAAGTTGAAGATAACTTCCTCTTTAGTTCGCCTACTGAAGCCGCATTATCCAGGATGGCGACAAAAATAGCGGGAGAACTGAGAGTGCGTTACCCCGCACAATGCATCAGTTGTGTTTACAGCTACAACCCAGTTAAAACAGGTATGTTCCGATGGCGTTTAGGAGAAGTGGAATTAAGGCGTAGTCTTAAAAAAGACACGGCCAAAATTGCTGCACGTCATTATCTAAACAAAATAACTGTTATGATCCCAGTTGACCAGTTTGCCGTGCTCAAACTTTTACCTTTTAGTAAAAAACTAGATCTGATTTCAGGTGTGTGGGATTCGGATCAGCATGCGCAACTTTTGTTAAAAGCTATTTTGTCTGATTTAGCGGATGAGCAAATTGTTTACCGCCAGGAAAAATGGACAGGCACCTTAACAGATAAAATTTTGCGTCAGCAACTTGCTTGTTTAAATACCTTACATAGCTATAATTATGCTGTAATTTCAGCTGATCCCAAGGGGGTAGACTTTTTAATTAATCTATTCCTGAGCTTCAAGCTCATGGTGATGAAGCAACCCGAGATGCTCGATAAAATGATGCTGCAAAGAAGAGAGCAAATCCTAACTAACATCAGTCGAGAATTAATCAAAAAACTAATTTTCGCTCACTTAGCTCTGTCCAAGGCTGATCGTTCTGCCAGAAGAAAACAAATTAAAGCACAGTTTTACGAGTTTTACCCTGCAGCTAAAAGTAATCCAAAAATATTTCTATCAATATATTCTCGTCCACCTGAATATATGCCTTGTGTTTTCAGTAACGATAAGGCCAGTGTTGATCTTATATCCACCACCATAACAGCTCATGTCGAAGAGACAGGGAGTCCGCTTCCAAGCATTCCGCCAGTGCTGGAAAGTCCGTTTTCAAGCCTTCCGCCGGAGGCGGCGGGTGCTTTTGAGCTTGCTGCAAAAGTGTTCAGAGATTTGACTACGGAATTCACTAGCTCATTTGATGAGACGAGCTCAGTTTTGCTATGTCCTGATGTTGCCCAAAGGATTGAGCTGATTAGAAACATTGAAGGAGCCTGCGACCCAGCTGCAATCCCAACTGTAACAATGAGCTTAGAGCCTACTCGTGATAGATCCGTGCTAGCGGGAGAAAGAGAAATGGCTCAAGTAGAGGCTGCTGCTGCGAGTGGAGCGAGAGCTTCCGCTACGGCTATGTCGCCTACTTTTTTCAGACCAGCGAGTGTCTCAGAAGTGCCGGCTGCTGGTGGCGCGGGAGCTTCAGCTATGCCTAGTTCCCCAACTTTTGCTAGACCCGGAAGTTTCTCGGAGGGAGCGGCAGCCGGAGGTGCTGGAGCCTCAGCTACTTCCGGATGGTCTGGCATGTTTAAATCAGCAGCGGGACTTGTGGGGGCAGCAGGGTTTGTCGAAGCAGTGGCGGGTGGAGCAAGAGCGTCAGCATCAGCCGCCTCTAAACTGTCTATGCCTATCCTAGCAGCACCTCCGGCAGGAGGAAGCACCAATAACGGCACTACGGTTTATTATGTTCCAGCAGCGGCGAGTTCCGGAACGACCACAGTTTATAGTTTTGTCTGAAGCTGCGCCTGTGACAGTTTTTGAGCGTGAAATTGTGAGCTACGCGAGGTGTATACCTCTCGACCTT
>JBDNGR010000153.1:0-6651 GCA_041689165.1 Coxiellaceae bacterium | reverse complement strand
CTAATCTCTTGATCCGCTGCTTGAACCACTAGAAAATCTTCAACTCGGGCTTCATCAAACAACAAACCCTGCAAAGGATTAATTCCTTTCTCTGATTTCTTTCCCTAGCGTTCCTGCAATAATGCATTGACTCGCTGGCGAAGTCGGGCTATTTCTTCAAGGCATTTGGCTTTCTCTTGCAACATGCTTTCCTTTGAACATCCCCAGCAAAACGAATCATACTAATTCTCCTACGGACCTAATGAGATCAGGTAGGGCGACTGTTGCTGAAAATTTTAAAACCGCGCCAGAAGGGAAAACAATCTCATACGAGGACAAGCTTGATAGTAGCTTTACAGGAACAAAAGTTGCTTGATTTTTCTTGTGAGCATAACGACGACTGTAATACATGAACAAATCATAATTAAGTTCGTGTCTTCGATAAAACCCTTTCTTGTCTTCACCGCTTTTCAGCCAGCTAGTAACCCAAGCTTTCCAGTAAGATCGCTTCTCTTCCTTGCTCAAATTCGGTAACTCTTTTTGCATAACATAAACCCTCATCATAACTAAGGATTTTAATATGCAGCTCTGCTTGATTAAATTCTAGAGGTGGTTTATTGAGCGCTCACTCTGTGACTGATGTGATCGCAGCTTTAACGAGTAGCACTAATCGACGAGATTACTGCTTCAATATGAAAACTCGTGTCAAAAATGAAGAAGGATTTGAACCGTCGACAATTTGTCGACGGTTCAAAATGCAAGCATTTGACGGCAAAATGCGTGAGACTGATGCGGCCAATACCGAGGGTTTTTTGCGAGTTATCCAGCCAATTCCTTCACCAAAAGCTGGGCCCTTCAAGCGTTGGTTAGCGAAGCTAGGCTATGAAAGGGTTCAGGAAATTGAGGATCCTGAGCTTGCCCAAGAACGCATGAAGCAGCTTTATGAGCTCTTTTGGATAACAGCTAGATCATTAGCAATTTGGTTATCTTGATGAGGTGGAGTTAAAACAGCTACCCACTCGCCTCTTGGATTCACTACTAAAATAATATCACTGTGCGACATCGTGTAATTTTGTTGCGTGGGTATTTTGGCAAACATAATGCCAACGGGCTTTGTTAGTGCTTCAAGTTGCAGAGGGCTGCCGGTCGCACCCAAAATAGCAGCATTAAACTTACTTACATATTTTTTTATGGTTTGCGCTGAATCATGATCAGGATCAATCGAGATGAAAACAATTTGCGGTACCGAAGCGCCAGGGGGTAATAATTTCACCGCATGAGCTAATTCTGCCAAGCTTGTTCGACAAATAGCGGGGCAGCGTGTGAAACCAAAAAACACCAAGCTCCAATGCCCTAACAGATCTTTGTTAGTGAAGCTCTGTCCATTCATGTCGCTGAGTTGGAAGGGCGCTAAGTTTTGTGGGTGCGGTAATGCTGTTCCACTTTGCAGATGGGTTTCAGCAATATAATGTTTTTGCTTAATGATAGAAACGACAAAGAAGCTGAATGGAATTAACACGAAAATGGCAATGATGATTTTGCTTAAAATTTTTCTGTTCATAGTAATATCAAGTGATAGTGATCAATGAGTAGGATAATAAAGAGCGCAAATAAGTAGACTATCGAGTAGTAAAAAGTTTTCAGACCAAAGCGTAAGTCGCTGCTGAAATACAGACGAATAGCATAATACAGAAAGACGAGGTTGATTACACTCACACCTACTACGTAGATAAGCCCACTCATTTTGATCACAAAAGGCAAGTATGTGACTGCAATCATGAGCAAGGTATAAAGTACAACTTGTAGCTTAGTGTAAGGAATTCCGTGGGTAACAGGTAGCATGGGAATATCGGCTTTAGCATATTCTTCAGCGCGATAAATGGCGAGCGCCCAGAAGTGTGGTGGTGTCCAGGTAAAAATGATTAACACTAGAAGTAGTCCAGCAGCGTCAATCTGATTAGTAACAGCGGTCCACCCGAGCAAGGGTGGCATGGCACCTGCAAGGCCACCGATCACAATATTTTGTGGAGTAGCGCGCTTCAGGAACACGGTGTAAATAACCGCATAACCCATTAAGGTGAAAAAACTTAATATAGCAGTTAGGACATTGACAAAATAAACCAACACAGCAAAACCGATCACACTGAGTGATAGTGCTAATATGAGTGCATGTTGAGGAGCAACACGTCCTGCGGCTATAGGTCTCTTATGAGTACGCGCCATTTGGGTGTCAATGCGGCGATCAATCAAATGATTAATAGCGCCACCGGCAAAACCCATTAGAGCAATGCCGAGATTGCCCCATAATAAAGCATTAAGCGGAATAAAATTGCCTGCTGGTGTGGCAAGACACATAGCGATGCAGGATGTCACTATCATGAGTGCAACAACACGTGGCTTACATAGCTCGAAGTAATCGTTGAGAGCGCTTTGAAGATTCATCTTTATGGAGCTTCCACATGTATGTAGTAACTGCGATAGACGGCGGCGACCATAGTCAATAATAAGAGTAAAGCTACGCCGTTATGCATAACCGCTGTTTGTATCGGTAATCTTAGTTCGACATTGAGCACGCCTAGTATAATTTGCACGAATAATAGAATGAGCAAGCTAATACCAATACGGCGTAATGCGCTTTTACGAATCATATAAACACCGAGAGTGCTTAAATAGCAAAACACTATAAATGCACCATAACGATGGCTCATTTGAATAGTGGCGCGGGTTAACATATCGAGTTGACCCCCTTCGTAATTAGGACCAATAGGACTTAAAAAATTAAATGCTTTGGCCCATTCCATCTGAGGAAATAAACTAGCATTACAAAGCGGAAAATGTGGGCAAGCAAGTGCTGCATAATTGGTGCTGGTCCAAGCGCCTAAGAAAATTTGCCCAAACAATAGCACAAGACCTGTTAAAACCCAGGGACGCAAGTTCTGCAGTTGGATGGCTGGTAACTTGAAAGAATATTGTGAACTAAGCTTGAGCCAGTATAGCAATGCGGTAATCAGCATGCCGCCCAGTAGATGTGCGCTCACGACGTCTGGTAGTAATTTTAAAGTTACCGTCCACATACCCAAAGCCGCTTGAAAAATAACAATCCCCACTAAAAGCCAGGGCGTGACTATTGGCTGAGAAGAGTTTTTATAGCGACGCGCAGTGCTCCAGATGGCTAATCCAAAAATAAATAAACCCAAAGAGCCGGCAAAATAACGATGAACCATTTCAGCCCAAGCCTTGGGCGTCTCAAGAGGAATGCTGGGGTATGCTTTTTGTGCGGCTTCAACTGCTGGAACTGCGTGTGGCACGACCAATTTTCCATAACAACCTGGCCAATCAGGACAGCCAAGACCTGCATCACTTAAGCGCGTGTAAGCGCCAAGCAGAACAACGAAGAAGGCCAAACATAAAGCGACTCGAACAAATTTAGAGTAAAGAGATGAGTTAGCCAATTTGTGATACCTGTAGCAAGTGGTGAAGATCTTTGTAAATAAATTCAGGATTAGTGTTAGGAGCATAAACTAAAATAACATTTGATAAAGGATCAACAATGTAAATGGCACCTTCGAGTAGGGCGTAATTATGTTTTACTTTGCGTTCGACGACTTTTTTAAACTGAAGAACGTGGGTAGTTAGGCTGTAAGTGCCTGGGTAGTCAGTAGCCAGTAACTGATTCAGATCGCTGTTTAGGGCGGGTTTGCGAAAGCTGAGCACTGCTGTAATAACACGATTTTGATCGGCATTCGTCGCGAGCCGTATTTGGCGAATTTCGTGTAAAGCGGTTTGGCATTTTTTATGGCAGTTATCCGGATTCAAAACAAAGAGTAACCATTTTCCGGCAGAGCCCTTATCAAAAGCTAGGTGATTAGCTTGAATTTTGAGAGGGTCGAAATTAGCGGCACGTGCAAGCTGTACGTGTAAGTTCGTCAATTGGAAAGCTGGGGTAATTAAATAACCATGATTACTGGTGCCAGTGTGAAGATCTTGCGGGTGTTTGTAGAAAAACCAAGCAAAAATAGCTGGAAAGCTAAAAATACCAACAATCAGTAGCAGAATTAAGCCTGCTTTATTCTTTTTAATGGGTTTCATGGAGGTCTCGGCGGATACTAAGGGTGAGCCATATAATAACTAAAGTTAGCGCCAGAGCAAACCATTGAAATGCATACGCATAGTGGCGTTGTGCGGGCAGTGTGTTTTGCTGGCTTGGATTGTTTAGGAAAGCGCCGTGTTCTCCGGCGTTCAGACGAATGATTTGGGGGTTCAGTGGCTGTTTGAGTAAGGCTTCCAGCTCAGATCGTTTTAAGCGCTCCACCAGCTGTGGCCAAGTGGTTGAGGGCTTTTGCTCAGCCAAAACAAAGCCTTTGTTCGGGAAGTTGAGGATTAGTCCTTTTATAGGCTGCAGGCCTAGAACGGATGGAATCTTGGGTAAGTCTTGCCGATTAGTTGAGCCTGCCACCCAGCCGCGATCAACTAAAATGAGTTCTGCGCTTGGTGCTGTTCGAACAGCTGTAACCACTTGAAAACCAACACGATGATTGAGAATGCTATTGTCTAGCAAGAAAGTATGGGTGTTATCATAATAGCCATTGAGCTTCACTTTAGTAAAAGCGGGATAAATTGTTGCGGCTTTAAAATCTTGCGCTGCTAATGGCTGTTGTTGTTTGAATTCATGTTCTAATTTTTGTTTGAAATGCGCACGTTCAAGTTGCCAAAAACCTAAATGAATGAGCAGATAAACCAAAGCCAAAAAAACCACAGTGGGAATGAGGCTCAAGGTGAAAACGAAGCCAAGGCGGTGTATGCTGCATTGCCATTTTTTTAGAAAATTTGTCAAAGGGGTTTCCTGGTGAAAATCATCATTCTAATCGTCTTCGCCGTAATTCTCTATTGTTTAGGTAGTGCTGCTTTTTATTTGGTTAAACGCTCTGACGCCGACAAATTGGCGCGAGCCTTAACTTGGCGCATTGCGCTTTCGATTGCGCTATTTCTGTTATTAATTTTATCAGCCTTCATGGGTTGGGTGCATCCGCACGGCATAACACCTTGATTTAGCATAAATCACGGTGATACATTTCGCGATCCTTTATTTACGCTCCCATCTTTCAGCTTGCATGCATGTAGCCTGTAAGCTACAATTTGGGGTGCTCTAATGATCTACGAATTCCATATTTTTTGTTCTAATAAAGGCAAAAGACCGTTTGTTGTATGGTACAAATCTATAAAGAGTAGCGAATTAAAACTTCAGGTAATGAAACGTTTGGATCGTGCCGAATTAGGCAATCTTGGCTATTACAAATTTCTTCGTAATGGTGTTTATGAATTTAGAATACATTTTGGGGCAGGCTATAGGGTTTACTTTGCATTGCATGGGGAGCATTTGATCTTGTTATCTGGTGGGAGCAAAGCGACCCAAGAGAAAGATGTGAAAATAGCAGAAAAGTATTCGCGAGAGTTTCAAGGACAATTTTATGACTAAAGAGAAAATTAGAATGATCACTAGTAATTACAAAGAGCTTGTAATTAATGAGCTGGCAGATAAAAAATTGGCCGCTATTTATCTGCAACGCTCACTCGAAGAATACGAAAAAGATGGCGATACCAAGCTTTTTCTACACGCACTACGCTATGTGGCGGAAGCGCAGGGTGGTATCGCTAAGCTCGCTAAAAAAACCAAACTCAACCGAGAAAATTTGTATAAGACGCTTTCCAATCGTGGCAATCCTAAGCTGCAAACCATGGGCATATTGCTAAAAGCTTTGGGTTTTCGTTTATCTGTTAAACCGATTTAACGTTCGTTCTGCATCTTGCTTAATGGTTGAATAATTATAGAAATACTCTTGTATTATTGCTTTATTCAGCTGTACATTTGACCGGGGTGAATAATTGTTTTAATTTAAAGGCACCTGAATATTCCCTCTCTATGCTTACAGAGTTAATACTGAATAGTTATTTTTTAAATTTTGTAGTGAGATTTATTGGTTATGCGTCTGATAAAAGTTAATGATATTGATGTCCCAGCTGAGTTTATTGACCCACCAACGGGCTTGATTATTAGGCAGCCGGTAAGAATAGATGATCGCTTTTATGATCTGAATTCTTTGCAAGCTAAACAGCTTGCCGTTTCACGCATCCTCAAAACACCTGAAATTATGTATTTTCACCATCAGCTGGATGTATTTCTGGAAGCTAATCCTAGCCTGCGAGATAATCGATTTCTTCATGTGGCAAAAATAATAAATGATGCGGATTCGCTCGCCTACGAAGAGGCTTGTGCAAAAGTTAAAGCCTCTGATGACCCTTATTTAAAAAGAGTGGCAGATTATTTAAGTTTGCAAATGAAGCTTGCGAGTGGTGATATTAAAGCGCTGCGTAAATTCATGTTGGCGAATCCCGGGTTTAACTTAAATCCCCCTATAGCAGGCTTCACGCCGTTATTAATACAGGCAGTGAGTCTAGGTGATGTCGAAGCAGCTAACTTATTTCTGCAGCATCCAGGACCGCTCGATGTTAATTATAGGCATCCTGATACGGGTAATAGCGCTTTACTTTCAGTGGCTTTGCGGCTATTGGCGGAGCACCGCTTTGTTAAGGCTGACCTAGATATCTATTGTTCGATTTTCTTCACCTTACTTAGCTTAAGGCAGATTGATTTAGCTGTGTGTAATAATGCGG
>JBDNGR010000152.1:0-1641 GCA_041689165.1 Coxiellaceae bacterium | reverse complement strand
TGAAGGGCAGCGATTTAATGAGTTGACAACGTTGTATGAACCTACGGTGGAACATTACAAGAAGGCTCCTCAGCCAATCAAAGTTCCTGTTCAAAAAGAGCTGGAACGATAGTTTTAACGTGTGCTTGCACATAAAGGGCGCATGCTCTTTACACATTACGTGAGAACAAACTAACAAAGTCTTTATTTTGTAAGCCCAATCTTAAGTTTTTTACTGGGCATTTACGTGGCGATAAACATATCAATAAGTCAGATCAATGTTCTCCATCGATTAATTGTTGACTACCTATCAATCCCGTTATTCAGAAGTATCCTGCTCAAGAACTAGCTTAGCTAACGCCTGAACTTCGTCTGTTTTTGATAGAGCGGTTACAGTGGCAGCTAAAATATTTGCAAAATTTGACTCGGTGGCCACATTCGCAATGGATTGCAGTAAGTCGGCATAAAAGTCCTTGTCTCCAGTTAAACGATGCCAGAAATCTGCTCCAATCCAAACGGGATAGCCATATTCAATAGTGAGTTTTTTATAATGCGCGCTTTCTTGACCGGTCTCTCCGTACAAAATAGCAACAACCATATCGTCCAAAGCAACAGCCATATTGTTCGTCTTACTTAGGTTTCGTGCTCCTTTGAAATGGTCATGAATGGTTTTTACATCGTCTTTATTGATCGTATTTGGGCCAAGTTTTACCTGACAATATTTACGACGACCATCAAATGAGTCAATAAACTCAATATCAATTCCAGAAACCATCGAACCAAATGAGTCTTTAAGGACGGAACTGATAAAGCTTTGCATATTGGTGCCAAAGCTAGTCGTTATTGATGTACCCATTACACGCGGGTACATCAATGCGCGAGCGATAGACTCTGGAGATACCTCTCCGTTGAAAAAAGTTGCTAAATAGGTGGTCAAAAACGGGTTAATATCAAACTCTTTGGCTGAAACTAATTTTTTCGTATTCTTCAAATGATTAGGAATAATCACCGTTCTAAACCATTCTGCGGCTTGTTCCAAAATTTTCTGACGCTCATCTGGGGTCATTAAAGGATCTTATTAGTAAAGTACGTTACCTATTTTGAATGGATTAATCACTTGTCAAAAGGGCTTGCGATAAAATAGAATAACCAAACACACAAGATTAGGCATGGTTACTACAAATAATGAAGATTTTTTACCCTATAAATGAAGTAGCAGACATGCTGTCCGTTTCAAAAGAAACCCTTCGCCGCTGGGATAGAGCAGGAAAGTTGATTTCTGTGCGACATCCAATTAGTAACTATCGAGTCTACCGCACCGAAGATTTGAAAAAATTCGACTGCCTTGGGCTTTTATTCGAAGAAGACGTTCTTCCACAAGAAATAGAGCCAGAACCAGACTCATCTTTCTCTGTGATTGAGCTTTTTGCTGGAGCGGGCGGATTAGCGCTTGGGTTAGAAAAAGCAGGATTAAGCTGTGTATTACTCAATGAAATTGATCGAGATGCCTGTAAAACACTACGCCTAAATAGACCACAATGGAATGTTGTAGAAGGAGACGTAAAAAATGTTGATTTTAGCGAGTTTTATGGAAAAGTAGATATATTAACTGGCGGCTTCCCTTGTCAAGCATTCAGTTATGCTGGTAAAAAATTAGGATTA
>JBDNGR010000151.1:0-6305 GCA_041689165.1 Coxiellaceae bacterium | reverse complement strand
CAGCTTCAAGAACAAGAGTTAATGTGATGGGTGCTATCGAGCTCTCTACAATGAATGTAGTTAGCTGTCGTCCTGATTATGTGAATGCAGAGACCACCGTAGCTTTTTTTGCACAATTGAAAGTTGCCTATCCTACTGCACCTAAAATACACATCATTTTAGATCAGTCAGGTTACCACCGAAGTCAGTTAGTTCGAGAGCAAGCGCTAGAAAAAAATATCGAACTTCACTTTTTACCACCGTACAGTCCAAATCTCAACTCCATAGAGCGGCTATGGAAGGTCATGAATGAGGAGGCGAGAAATAATGTCTTTTTCTCTTCGGCGAAAATGTTTCGTGATGCCATCAATAATTTTTTTGATAAGACGTTGCCAGAAATTGCGCAATCACTTCGAGGGCGAATTAATGACAACTTTCAGACGATAAATCCAGCACCTTCAAGTTGAATGGGTATAGACGCGCCCTAAAGTTGTGAAGTATTTTCCTAGCTCAGTAGTAGTACGGATAACTAACACCAATTCCCTGTGTTTTAATCCAAACGTTTTTAACATCTAGATTTCATTTACTTTTACGGAGAATAGCGATGAGACGTTCTGCAACACCAGGTGTGTTTAGTCCAAGTGTAGCGGCAGGTGCGGGTGCAACAGGTGAGAGCCCACACTCCAGTCAATTGTTCCACAATCTGAATGCAGCAGCAGGTGGTTATGGTCTATGGGTTGAGCATTTAGCGAAAGCGGCACCGGGTCGCTGGGGTGCAATAGCGGCTACTGCTGCGACAGCCCCAATTGGTTTTGGTCTCAGCATGGGCGCTACTGGTGGTGACGCAGCTGTATCGGCCGTCACAACGGCAGCGGATGTGGTTATTTCAGCGGCCGGTGGCGGTCCTTTACTGACGGCGGCACGAGTGGGTCAAGTGGCGGATCACTATGCGCCGAGCGTAGGCGGCATGCAGAGTTTTTATCAATCGCTGGATCCAGATATGCAGGACCTTTTGGGTCAACCCGATCTGGCTTTATACGGCATTTTACGCGGGGGCGTTTGGCTTGCGGCTCGTGTGGGTGATGCTGTTGATTGGGGTGCAGGAGCAATTGTAAGTCCCATAAAAACCTTCCAGGCGTGTTCGAAAGGTATCAAAGAGATGTTTAATTCTTTAGTTCCTTCTGCAGCGGCCGCTGAATGGAGGAGTGCGTCTCCCGAGGCTACGCAAAGCTTGTTAAAAAATCATGCTGTGGCTTTTGCCGCTACTAACGGTTTAAATCGTGGCGGCCGCATGGCTTATTTAAGTTGCTTAGAAGAGGCTTTATCAGATGGACTGCTGCGTTTCGATGCAGAAACGGGCCAGTATCAATATCCCACCGCCTTAGAGGCGTTATTGACGCGACAAGCCGGCGCCAAAAACGATTCTCTAAAATCAACCCTAAATGCGGCTGCAGGATTATTCTCAACTGAAAATATTGAATCAACAAGAGAGGTTCTTAAGGATATAAGCTCTCGTTATGCAAAAGCCGCTGATGAAAAAGCTCAAGAATTTGAGAGCCAGTTAAGTTTAAAATCTGAACTAACAGGGCACTTTAAAGCCATGGCTTCAGGTCGAGAACGAGATGGAGATCGAGGTCGAGTAAATTTTAGCGCCTCCGCCAAAACCGTGGGTGAGACCTGTTATCACCTAGGTAATTTGGGTAATCAATTAGCCACTGGTGCGATGCTGTTAGGTGGGCATAAACGTACTTGGCAAGGCGTTAGTTTAGCGAGTCAAGGTTTGGTGCAGTTTGGGCAAGCCGCCATGGCGTTGCCCGGTTTGATCTCGAGTGGTGCGGGATTATTGCCCCTGATGTCAACCGGTGTGGGCGCGGCCGTTGCGCTTATTTCGATTGGTGTGGCTTTATTCGGAAATTCAGGTGACGAGGACAATAGTTTGGGAGAGGCTTTAAGCGCTATTCATTCAGCGGTTATGGGTATGTGGACAGAGATGCGAGAAAGTTTTCATATTACCTGGGAGATGTTACAGGACATCAGCGCTCGACTAGACAAGATGGAGGCTAACAACCACCGGCACTTCGGTATTTTGTTAGCAACGCTTGACTATTATGGTGGGCAATCGTTAGCGAACTTAACCTATCTAAAAAAGTCCCTGCACGATCATATGAGCTGGATGCATTATGATTTGAAATCTTGTCTCGAGCATTTGATTGATGAGCGAGCTGTGCAAGTTATTGGTGAAATCAATTTAAAATCGGAGGCTGAGCTAAAAGTGAGTATGGCGGCTTATACCGCTACGCTTAGCTCATGGTTACTGGATGCGGCAGCGAAAAAATCAGGTACCTTGCCTGCTTTAAGTGAGGGCAAACTCGCGGTGCCTGGTTCGGAGTTGGTCAAGCTTCTTGAAGATGACTCGGTGTTAAGCAAGCTCGGCTTGCTGGGGTCTTTAGCGAATGCGCACGTCACAAATTTAGTGGATAAGGCAGCTTTCATTGATAGTTCCGATTGGGTCTATGTTTTACGTGCTTTTGAGTTACTGATTAAGACAGGCTCTGGTGAAATCGCTTTATCCGAAAAGAAAGCTGAATATTTAAAACATCTCTTGAGTATTAAGGCTCGTGCAGAATCTGTTACCGCTTTTGTGGTGGCGACTATGCATGGTTCTAGTCGTTTATTTGCCTCTTTGCTTGTGGAGTACCAGTCTGCCTTAGACACCCTGGGACGTAGTTTGCGTGAGGTGGTGGAACGTAAACGTGTGGCGATGAATCAGAGCCATGGCTTGTTGGGTGAGCAGGTTTTATTGCGCTTGGATGAACACGCGAATCAAAGTCTGGCCAGAATTGAAAAAGAGCGAGCGGGAAGCTCGATGATTAAGCCCATCGATTGGGATAGTGTTTCAATTGAGTATAACCGTAGCGCTCCTGATGTAACGCATAAAATTGAAGCGAGCTACAGCGTTGCTCTTGAACCTTTCATGATGAGTCATGAGCGCATGCGTAAGCTTCGAGAGGTTGGGCATCCGCTATTGGAACAGATAAGACTTATCGAGGCTGATCCTGGATTTAATCTGGCGCATGCTTATCAACAAGTGAGTCTGGCTGGAAGATACTCGATGCAATATGAAACTCATGGTTTACGAGGTGCTGATGTTCTCCTATTAAATTGGTATTGCTACCGCATGAATCTCGTTTTAAATTACTGTACCCCAACAGATATTTTGCCTTGTGTGAAAGGCTCTTTGTTTGTCAATGAATGGAGCCCAGATGATCATCGTGCTAAGCCTTTAAGTGCTTACACACAACCGAAATTTGAGTGTATATACTATCACTCTTACCATGGTGGCAATCGATGGCATGTGACGACTTTTGGACATCCGGCAATTGCACCAGAATCTCTACCCAAAGCTCCCTATGAAACTCTAAAGCTAGACACTTTGCTTGAGCAGAATGTCCTAACCCCCGCCCGTAAAGAGGCAGCAAAAGCTTTTCAAAGTTCTGAATTAAGCATCCAGCTGGATCGATTAGAAGCAGTGCGTCTGCAGCTGTTAAGATTCATAGAATTTTTGTGTGGCGATGCGACTAAGCTAGAAAAACAATTACTGGGAAAAGCTTCGTTTATAAAATTGGCCGCTCAGCTTGAAGAGGGTGGAACTATTAAAGAGCTTCAATCGATCTTCAATGCGCTTTGGGTGGGTGCGAGCCCCAAAGAACAAAACTCAGCACTGCTTCATCTTCAAGCGGAGACTGTCAGGGCTTTGGCAGGGGTTCGTATTATGGATCACCCACTAGTTCTAGATATGCTGGTGGCGCGTAACATCGTTGACTATCTGCAAGACTTAATTGCTCGCAAAGCGACTTGCGACTTGCTGCAAGAACGTCAGCACACACTGGGGTCTTATGTCGAAAAGCTCAAGGCGCTAGCCTCAAAGATGGCTGACTTGGAGCGCCAAGGGGTGCCAATTTTAGACCAATCGAGCGCCTTAGCTCGTACAATTGCAAAGGCTGAGCAGGAACAGCGTGAGCTTGTTGAGCAAATAAGAAAATTAGGATCAGAAACCAAAGCTTCGATAGGCAAAGAAGTCCCTAGGTCAGCAGGAGTCTACCCGCCTCCAGCTACGCCTAAAGTTGCAGCTGCACCGGCGGCGGGGCGTGCACCTTCAGCGGGTATTTTTGCCGCTCCGACAACGGCAGCGCGAGTCATAGCAGGATTAGAAGCAGGGCGCGCTCGACCCGCTGCCGGCGGAGCAGGGCGAGCTTAAAGTTTGAGCTCAATTTAATAAAAATTAGGAGAAAGAAATGCCGATGAGTAAAGAAGATAAAGATGCCCTTTTGACGAAACTCGTGAGAGCTGAGCTTGTACCGAAAGATTTTGAAGACCAGCTAAGAATGCTGTCGGGCGACGCTGCAGAGCTTGCCGGATTATTAGTTCATGCAGATAAGGATGGAAACACTCTATTGCACTTGGCGTGCCAACGCGGAGATTTTGAGTTAGCGAGGGTCTTGCTTAGTTATAAGGCCCCGGCCGATTCGAAAAATAAGGCTGGATTGTCGCCAGTTGAAGTTGTGAAGGGGGATGCGGGTGCGAAAATTGCCGCCCTAATGGCCCTCATAACGAAACGTCGCCAAGTGTGTAAGGAGACTCGTATTGATCTGGATCGTACCGTTTTTTTAATTGAACAAGCGCTAAAACATATTCGAAGCCAAGTTGTTTCTAACAAGAGCCCTGTTATTGTTTTCGGCGATACCCGCAAAGGTAAAAGCACTTTTATAAACTACCTGTTGCTTAAGAGTAATTATAAAATCAGTCGGGTCGGTGGAGGTCTAACTGCGCTACCCAAAGAGGGTGAAGCTGAGCCAGTACGAGTGGGTCGAACCATGTTGTCTGAAACGCTCTATCCCTCTGAGCATGAGATTGCTAGTAAAGATTACACGGTGATGGATATGCCGGGCTTTAGCCATAACTTTGGTCGCAAAGATAGTACGGAGCTGAACCCGTATGATATTACCGCAGGTTTTACGATAGATGCCTTTCTTAAGCGTTTTACAGAAATACGAGCGACTGTTTTGGTCATTGAGTGGAACGATCTTCTGAATCACAACGTTGATGCTATCCTCAACCCATTAAAGTCATTTGCTGCCATGATGGGAAATGCAGATGCTGTTTTAGCGAATAGCTTCTTGGTTATTACCAAGCCGAATATGACGACAGCTGAACTTCTTCCCACTCCTGAATTGATTAAAGAAGTGCTAGGGAACTGTCTTGTACACATACGGGGGGCTATGTCTCGATCAGGTTGTGATGCAGACTTACAAGCTAAGATTGACCGGGTTATGGAACGATGGATAGGGTTGGTTGGGGAGCAGGTATTTGTTGGTGATATCACGACAGATGCTTGTCGTGCGGCTCTTCATGGGAAATTGTCTAGACTGCGTCCAGTCGCGCGTGAGCATTTTCAATTTAACAACTACAGTGTTGAGGCTGAGTGCTTTAAAAAATTAGTTGTGAAGCTAAATGAGGTCACAAGAATTTTACATGTTGAGCAAGGGAAGATTATTGAGCAGCAAGAAGCCTATCAAAAACAACGCTTGGCTGTTATTAAAAAAATGCAGAGTTTGATAGACACGCTCACATCGGAAGATGATAGTGCTGTGATAAAGTTAGAATCATGTATTACACAATTACAAGTATTGGTTGAGCCTATGCAAAAACTCAGCGATGAGTTAAAGACAGTTACGCTACAAATACACGTGAGTCAAGGTTTAGAACTAAGAGACTTTGCCGATGACACAGCTGCTGAGTTTAGTGGCGCCTCAGCGGGTGCAGGGGGCCGTACTTCTGGATTATTTGGTGCTCGCGCAATACCATTGCCTAGTATGATCTTTTCCCTCTATTGGCACCTGGATTCAGCAGCGCCACCTGATGCAATCTATGTGGTTGGTATTAATGGAGATTGGTCCTTGCGCGATGAATACAAACTGCGACGAGTTGATGATGGAGTTTTCTGTTTAAAGCGAGCTGCTTATACGCGTAAGCATAATTTTAAATATGTTGAAAAATATGGTGAGCGTCTAGTATGGATACCGAAGGGAGGTCCTGAAACGAATTTAGTTCTAGACGTAAGTGATAAAGGCGCCACTGCAACCGCATATCGAGGAGAAGACTCGGTAGAGCTTGGAGTAATGCAGCTAAAAGGTGAACATGCAGAAGAAGTGCATCTAAGAAAAGTAACTGAAATGCCCCTATTTTATCATTCACAAAGTAATAAAGCTTACGACGCACAGCGTCTATTCAGGCGGGTGAAGCCTAGTGAGAAAAGGCTTTGGTAT
>JBDNGR010000150.1:0-6383 GCA_041689165.1 Coxiellaceae bacterium | reverse complement strand
TTAAACATATCCATGAAGACTGTAAAAAAAGCGCTTAGCCCGACTGGCCTTCAGACTCATTTAGCTATTGGAATATACTGGGGGCTTTGTGCGAAATGTTCTCAATATGTACGGTAATTAGCTGAGCGGTCGGCAAGAATTCAGAGCAAAAATGGATTTTCGAGTAAATAATTTTTAAAGAATTGAATTAATGCGCTGCGGTTGGGACAAGTTAATTTTGCCTGCATATTCTGGCTGTAAAATTCTATGGTGCGAGTTGAGAGTTGTAAGAGCCTGGCAGTTTCTTGATAAGATTTACCTTCGATAAGATGACGCAAGCAACTTAACTCAGCTTGCGTTAAGTAAGTTCGAAAATTGTTTTTCTTCAGGTAATAGCGCTTTCTTTGCCGGTTATCTGTACTACTGAGCGTGTTGGGGGCGGGCATGTGAAAGCACTCGCTGTTGTTGCACAATTTTGTAGTAACAATTTTGAAAATCGCTTTTCTTGATGTGTTGGAGCAATTCTTCTTCAGAACATTTGAAACGCGTAGTAATATTTTTTAAGTGCATCGCGCGAGTTTTGTCAGCATAACGAGTGATGGTTTTAACGGCCGAAAATTTTTTTGGCTGCACCACGTCCCATAAGCAGTAGACCTCTTTTAAAAGGATGTAAGATCTTACATTCCCGATCTCAAAAGGTTGATAGGGCTCATGGGCGGGGGAGCGACGGTTTAAGCAGTGATTTATCATATTTCATCTATTCCAAAGAAAATGCACTTCGCGGGGCTAACGCTCTTGTGATAGAATTTCGCATCATTTAATCAAACTTTGAGTTATCAAGGCTTCATTTGATTTAAATTTAATCATAATTTGATTAAATGATTAAATAGACAATGACCGCTCTTTGCGTGAGATATTACGCACACTAGATAGTGAGGGACTATGAGCAAGGAAATCGCTGCAGAGGATCTAGCCCGTGCTAAGCGGGTCGCAAGCTTGCGCCAACTGACGGGGTTATCACGGCGAGCTTTTGCTGATCGCTATGGCGTAGCGCCTGGTACTTTGCAGCATTGGGAAAATGGCCTGCCTTCCATTTCTCTACAAGGTGCGAAACGTCTCATCAAAGCGCTTTCCTCGGGTGGAATACACTGTGGTCTAGAATGGCTTATTTATGGAATTGGTAATCCACCTCAGTTGCCGCATCCTCTAGCAATGGGGCACCCACATCAACCTCGTTCTTTTTTATCGAATGATGTTGAAATCCGTTTTATTGCAGAAGAATTAGCCTTATTTCAAGCGCATTATCCAACTTCGATTGAAATGGTGGTGGCGGATGATGGTATGTTACCGGCTTACCGTCCTGGTGATGTCGTAGCAGGGGTCCGCCATTATCAGGCTGATATTGAAAAACTAATTGGTCAAGATTGTATTGTTTTCACTAAAGCTTCCGATCTGCTATTACGTCAGCTGCGTAAAAGCCATATACATGGTTATTATAATTTGGCGTGTATCAATCCTAATACCACTGTTCAGAAGCCCACACTTTATGATGTAGAATTGGTTAGTGTGGCGCCGGTGAATTGGCTGCGGCGTCAAGCATCTTGAGCTACGATGGGTATATACCCATCGTAGCTCAAGATACGAAGCTAGGCTCCCACCTTAAGTCGAATTTGAGGCGTTCTTCAATCACAAAAAGCTCGAAATAGAATAACTATTCCTCGCCTTTTACTCAATCAGAACGCCGCAACTTCTCGCAAGCTGAAACCCTAGCTTCGCATCTTGAGCTACGATGGGTATATATCTAAGCGTGTTCATCCAAGTATTGTTCAAATGAAACAATCTTGCTTCGGTCGATGTTGAAAGCGCTAGGTTCATTAATATAGCTATAGTAAAAAGTGCCTGAAGCGGCATCAAGACGTGTAGCGGGATATAAAGCTTTATTCCAATCTTCAGTAGAGTTGGGTTGAGCATTTTCGCTGGCAAGAAACAATAATTTTTTTCGATCCTTGATAGCATTTGCCCCATCTTTGGCTGGATGGTCTGAAAGCTGGATTAATTCTTCGGCTGTTTGCATGTCTTCTTCTGAGCGCACAATAAAGTAGCTGGGCTTGCCTTGGAGCGATAAGAATAAGAAGCTACCTGAGCCATCGAGTAAATAATATTCCGCACCCTTGCTCTTGGCATATAACTCATTAAAGAGCTTGATATACTCCGGGTCTTGTATACAGCTAACATGGTGTTCTTTGGAAAAAATTAAACTATTAGTAATCAATTGCGTTAATTTAGAGAAATAGTCTTTTTGTAATTGTTGAATAGTGCTGTTAACCACTTCCGTGAAGCTTGTATTAGCTTTGCTAATAAACTGATCAACTATTTTGCGATTCAATAAGGTAATGGCTAGTTTGTCATCTGCTTCTCCAGTTAGCATGAGCTTCTGAATAGGGCTGCCTTTAATCTTTTCGCAAATTTCACTTCCAGTGATGCCCGGCATCGAATAGTCAATCGCTAACACAGAAATTTCTGCGAAACGATCAGGATTATAAATTTGTTGATAGATTGCATTTATATCAACATCGATATTGCGATGATGTAATTGTTGGTCTTCAGTGTGTGCGACCACATGTTCAATGAAATAAGATGGACGATAATCTTTCACAAGATAGCTTAATACTTTGTGTTGATCAGTATAGCTTTCGTAAAGAGCCAAGTCGGGCTCTAATATTCTTTCTAAATTTTTGAGATAGTTGAGTTTGTCATCGACGAGTAGAATTCGAGTAGGAAAATAACAGGCACTGATAGAATGAATTTCCATGATGTCTCTCCATGACTTGGGCCGGTGAGTCTGTTTTGTTGGTCGCAAACCGATTTAGCTACTAATAAACAGCGGGCACAGACTCATCATAGACCATTTTTTTTGAATATGCAGCTTAGGGGTTGTTTGCAAATGAAGCTTGGGCTGTAGGGGCAGGCCTCGTGTGTAAATTGGCTGCCTGCCCTCTTTCAATTGGGTGCATGTGTGATAAGTGGCATTGATGTGCAATCGAGAGGGCAACCACCCAAATAACCACACAAGTATTGCCCCTACAGGTTCTTCGTAGAAAGTTTCATTGTGAATAAATAATTCCGAAGCCCTGCATCCGATGATGATTTTGGTTATAAATTTCTTATATTTTGGTAAATAACAAAGCTCCATTGGTTCCACCGAAACCAAAAGAGTTAGAAAGTGCAGTTTCAATTTTCATAGGCTGCGCAACATTGGGGACGAAATTCAGGTCGCAACCTTCGCTGGGATTTTCCAGATTGATAGTGGGTGGTGCGATCTGGTCACGAATCGCCAGAATACTAAAGATTGCTTCAACCGCTCCGGCAGCGCCTAATAAATGACCGATCATTGATTTAGTAGAGCTAACGGCGAGCTTGTGCGCGTGCGCACCGAAGGCATGTTTAATAGCCTCAGCTTCACACTCATCACCTGCAGGCGTGGATGTGGCATGAGCATTAATATAATCCACTTGTTCTGGATTAACGCCAGCATCGCGTAAGGTGTTAAGCATAGCCATCATGGCACCTTCGCCGTTCGGTGAAGGGGAGGTCATGTGATAGGCGTCTGCACTCATCCCAAAACCAATTAATTCGGCATACATTTGTGCGCCGCGTTTCTTAGCGTGCTCATAGGACTCTAGGACCAAAATCCCAGCTCCATCACCGAGCAAGAAACCATCGCGATCTTTATCCCAAGGTCGACTGGCTCGAGCAGGGTCGTCATTACGCTGTGAAAGAGCACGGCAGGCCGCGAATCCACCGAGGCCTAGCGGGCAGGTAGCCATTTCTGTGCCGCCAGCAATCATAATATCGGCATCGCCATGGGCGATAATACGGGCAGCCTCCCCAATGTTATGGGTGCCTGTGCTACAGGCTGAAACGACGGAAATATTGGGTCCGCGCAAGCCATAGCGAATCGAAAGCTGACCTGAAATCATATTAATAATAGTGGCAGGTATAAAGAAAGGTGAAATCTTGCGCGGCCCACCGTCCATATAGGCGCTATAAGTTTTTTCAATCGTAATTAGGCCGCCGATGCCTGAGCCTACTGCTACGCCAATCCGATCGCGATTTTCATCGTTAATTTCAAGAGCAGAATCAGCCAAAGCTTCCATAGCCGCAGCTATACCATACTGAATGAATAAATCCATCTTACGTGCGTCTTTAACCGAAATATCATAAGTTTGCGGATTAAAGTTTTTAACTGAAGCGGAAAATTTGCAGCTGAAATCAGAAACATCAAAACTATCGATCAGGCTGGCGCCACTTTTGCCGGCCAAGATGCCATTCCAGGTAGAATCGACCGATGAGCCGAGAGCTGTAATCATGCCTAAACCGGTTACTACTACACGTCGTTTATTCATAATTAAATCTCCTCTACAGTCATAAAATTTATCTTAGAATTTGCAGTAGATTCTGACTACTAATTTCAAGTTTACGACCCGGCTAGTTTAAGGGATTCGTAGCCAAAGGCAAGTTCAACTCGGGATATATCACAAAACTCGGGCTATCAGTCTCTAGGCAAAATAATCGCTCGACAGCATTTCAATTAAACGTGAAGCAGTGCGTTGATATTGTGCCGCTTCTGGTCCTTCAGGATATAGCTCGAGCGGGTTAGCAGCTGCAGAAATAATGAGCCTAATTTTATTGTCATACAGCACATCAATGAGCTTGATGAAATTGATCACTAGGTCGCGTTGTTTGGCAGTTATGACAGGAATATCACTCATAAACATCATCGGAAATTGTTTAGCGAGAACCAGATAGTCGTTTTGTGAGCGTTGAGTGCCGCAGAGCTCATTATAATCAAACCAAATAGCATGGGTGCTGCGTTGTAAGACGTGAATTTTACGTCCTAAGACTTCTACTGCATTTTGCGTTACCGCATGACCTTGTGTGATGGTGGCAAACGTGGCTTGCATCTTTTGTGCGCTTTGAGCATTTAAGGGTGTGTAATAAACTCCGGCTTGACTTAAATGACGCAAACGATAATCTTTGCTGTTTCTTAAATGTAAGACTTCTGTTTGCTGTTCCAGTAGTTTGATCGCTGCTAAGAAGCGTTCGCGTTGCAAACCATTGTTATATGACTGATTAGGGACAGTGTTAGAGGTGGTGACTAAACACACGCCCTCAGCAAATAAAGCGGCTAGTAATTCACCTAAGATCATGGCATCGGTGATATCGCTGACGATAAATTCATCCAAACATAGCACTTTAAATTCACGAGAAAATTTCTTAGCAATTTTTTTAAGGGGATCAACGCTTCCTTGCATCTGTTTTAATTCTTCATGCACTTGTCGCATAAATTGATGAAAGTGAAGACGAGTTTTGGGAACTGAGTTCAAGCAATCAACAAAGCAATCTACTAAAAAAGTTTTACCGCGTCCAACCTCACCCCATAAATACATGCCTTTGATACGAGTAGGCTTAAAATAGCTTTTGAGCTTAGTGCTTAAATTTTTTTTGATGGTTAATTCGTCATATAAACGATCGAAGTGCTGCAAAATAGCTAATTGAGAGGCATCTTCCACCATGCCGTGTGCTTTAATTTGTTCAAGATAATAAGCTGAAGGTTTCATGATTGTAGTTTTAAACTCAATAGCGCCAAGCGTTTACCGAGTGCACGACACAGTTTTATTTCGCTGGGATGGAGCTCTAGATTCAAATCCATTCCTGCTAAGTGGGTTGGTCCATAAGGTGTACCACTGGAGTTTGTCTGCAACATTTCGGGTTCGGAATAAGGCACTCCAACCAGCAACATGCCGTGATGAAACAAGGACGTCATCATGTGCAGTAAGCTGCTTTCTTGGCCACCGTGTAAATTGCCAGCAGAGTTAAAGCAGCCAGCGGGTTTTCCAACTAACGCGCCCGATAACCATAATTCACTCGTACTATCTAAAAAATATTTTAGAGAGGCCGCCATATTGCCAAAGTATGCTGGACTGCCTAATACAAGACCGGCACAGTTTTTTAAGTCATCTAGGCTGGCATAAGGCGGGCCTTGATTGGGTATAGGTGCTTCGGTGGCTTCTGTGGTGGGAGAGACTGCTGGTACCGTGCGTACTCGTGCTTCCATGCCTGTGACGCTTTCGATACCGCGAGCCACTTCCTGTGCCATTCTGGCGGTATGGCCATGGCGGGAATAATACAGAACTAGAACATACATTAGATTACCTCAAATTCTTTAAGTAAGGCTAAAGCGGCACGTGATAAGGTCGATGGGTATATACCTCTCGTACCCCAAGCGGCGAGTTGTAAGTTCCATCTTGACGTCGCATTAGCCCGCTTCGTCAATCACAAAAGCTCGAAAGAGCCCAGCTATTCCTTCGCTTTTGCTCAATCCTCATCGGGCCACTGCTCGC
>JBDNGR010000149.1:0-1125 GCA_041689165.1 Coxiellaceae bacterium | reverse complement strand
GAAGCAATGCCAAAAATAACCCGTGTCCGTCATACATAATTGTGTCCTGTTGAATTGAATTAAAAAGATTGTTCACATTGCTTGCTTGATTTCAATCACGCAAGTATTCTGAATAGCAAAACACCAAATCACTGGGGTACTTCACATCTTCGATATCTAGCTCAGTAAAAATCTCAATAAGCTTGTCAGGCGAGTTTTTGTGAGTGTGAGCGTAGCTGTACGGATATTCGCGCATGAAGCTGTGATAAGTGTTTGAACGTGAGTCAGCACGAAACACATGGCGATAGCTGTTTAAGAATAAAGGCTCGTACAGTGGCATATCTCCCATAAAAGTATCGCCAATTCCTTTTACTGCGTGAGCATCAAACTCATAATGGATTGGCAAGATACGATTAGGGAAAACTTCGCCGCAATCGGCATCGCTATTCCAATACCTTCCCTTACCAGTTGAGGGATCGAATCGACCTGACTCACCACCGCCAAAATGATATTGATCTTGATGGATTCTCGCCTTGGTAAAAGTCCAGTGCTCGAAGTGGAACCTCAAGAGGCTATCATTTGCTGGGTGAAATTTTTGAAGTAGAACCTCAGTTCCATCCTTCACTGTTGCCAGCCAAGAATTATATTTAGCTTGGCTCTCAATACCTTCTCTGTGTCTAGGTGTGATTCCAACTATGCTGTAGTAAAACATTATTATTTCTTCTCTGGATTAAAAATCAATTATCATTGCTGAAGTCAATATATACATGTAAAACCTGCTAAACCAGAAGCTAAAAATTCTTCTCTTAACTCATCAATTTCCTCGAATGTAAGGAGTAAGCAATCCTCAAGTACATCTGTGCAGTCAGGATCTAAAGCATCCATAAGACTAACCTCTATTACATTGATAATGTCTGGAAATCTCACTACTTGACAGTAATTAATACCAATAAATGTTTTTTGCCAAGAGAAAAAATCTACTTTTAAGTGTAGGATTTTTGACGTATATTCAGAAGAATCTACAACATTAAAAATTCTATTATCAATTGCAAAAGTATATAATTCCCATCGTTCAGCTAAGGGTATCTCTTGATTCTTTATATAACTAATAAAAGATTTATTAAAGTCACACATATACTCACTTAG
>JBDNGR010000148.1:0-2409 GCA_041689165.1 Coxiellaceae bacterium | reverse complement strand
TACTGGATCTTCTGGAGAAATTCAAAAATCGATGCAATGAGGAGTATTTAAAAATCTTCATGCAAGCGATGATTGAAGCCTTCATCAAGAAACACCCAGTCGTCGCGTCGGAACAGGCTCAAGCTCGCGTTTAAGTTCGGCAAGTTGAGTCGTGCGTACTACACATAGGTCAGAAGTGGCCAATAAATCATCGTCGGCAACGGTGCGACGCGTAGCGGTATACCAGGGTTCGATGCATGCGACATGCCGGACGCTGCCCCCGCGGCAATAGGCGAAATCTGCACCATGGGTGAACCCGCCCGAAGCAACCGTAAACCAAGGTATGCCGTCGGTCCGCAAGCTGCGTGGGAGTTTCGCTTCAGTGAACTTCGGCGTGGGCTTAAAAGATCGGTCGGCTCGACCGTACTCATGAGCAACGTGCGCCGGAACTAGGGTTTGCGCCAGACCGACAACTTTACACCAATGATGTCTGCGCTGCGTCCCCGTCCACGAACCAAAATTATCAACATAAGTCTTTAAAGCTTGGGTGAGAGGGGTAAAATCATAATGCTTGCCGTGTTCCGTGCCGTTGGCTTCTAGGTCTGTGAATTGCGCTTTGGCTTCTTCATCCGGTAAATATTTTTTAATCATCTTCCACATATGCCAATCGAGTGCCCAGAGTGCAACTTGAAACGCAGTGATATTCTCGAAAGTACGATTAGAGTAATCGGTTACTTTGCCTTTATGAAGCAACAATTCACGGTTCGTTTTCAACATCGCTTCCGCTTCGTCTTGTTCGCCACGGGCAACGTGTAATAACAGCTTTTCAAGGGCTGTTTTATCCACCGCCTTTGGCATCGCTTTTACTTCGGGTTTAGGGGCAAAAAAAGCCGCGGGTTGTTGTTTGGGTTCTGCCGCAGCAGCTGGTGCTTTAGGAGGTGATAACGCTGGTACTGATTTTACGGATTTAGTCACTACCTCCGATGCTACAGATTGCTCAGCGGATGAAAGTTGTAGTGCAGAAATTGATGCTTTAGCAGATGATAATGCTGGTGCTGCTTTTACAAGTTCTGCCGCTGCCGAGACTATCACTCGGTCGGGTGGTGCCGGTCGTAAGGTTGCCAGTGAGGGCTCAAGTTGATAAGTAGGATTTGTTCTATAGACAGTGTCACACTGAATGGCAACTACTTCTCGTCGGGTTTGAACCATTCTTGCATGTTCAGGCAGCTTTTCTCTATTAAACGCTATCGCCTGCTCATCGGTCATGGCACTCATGAGTTTTTCTACCTGCGCTAAAAATTCTTTGACGTATTCATCATAGAGCTCTTTTTTCTTAGGCAATAAGCCTAGTAGTGAAAATAATATTCCGGGCAAAGCTTTGTAAAAATTGAGGCTCTCCTTGCAAGACGTGGTCACCGCCAAGACTTGTTCGTAACCCTCTGGAAAAGCATTTCCCCATTGCCCAGAATACAAGAGTGGAATAATGCTATCTTTTTCGGTTCGGCGTTTACGCGCCATGTGCGTAATTTCTTTATGAACATTGGTGCCGGCATCGCCGGCTCGGGCACCGTAAGTCGGTGTGCCAATCATTAAGACACAATAACTGTCTAACACGCCTCGTTGCATAAAGTCTTCAATATCCTGACCCGGGTTAAGTGATTTTAAATCCCAGATAATCCGTAATTTTAAATGTTGTGTAAAATCGTCATATAATCGCGATAAGAAGAGTTGTAAATCTTCTTCTTCAGGAAGCTTTGGCCAAGCGTAGCTGATGAAAATAGAGTGATGCACGGTCATTAAGGTTTCGACTTGTTTCAAGAACGCTTCGTAATGCGGTTTAATCAGGTAATCAATATAAGCCTCGCGCAGTGCGGGATCAATCGGTTCTGGTGGCGAAGCCTTTTCAAATTCTTGAATGACTTGTTCTGCATTCAGTCTTTTTGTAGGCTCTTGATGCCAACAAGTTGCTATTAATGATTTAAAGATATCCGGCCAGGCAGGGTCGATCTTGGCACGATTCCCTTTTAATATCGCTCTCTCGATTCTGGCATCATCTGTCACCGTTGCATAAGGAATTTCTCGTGCGGCCAATTCCCATAAAACAACTGCATATGCAAAGATATCCGTTGCAGTCGTGTAAGTGGGATCTAATTCATCCTCGAGTAACTCCGGTGACATCCAGCGCGTTGAGCCGACCAAACCCGTTGCTTGTTGCTCGGACTTGGCTTTACTGGAGCCCGTCAGGGTGGCCGTTGTCGTTCTGAGCTTGGCAATAGCCGAACCAAAGTCGGTTAATTTAGCCTGATTATGCGTATTGATAAGAATATTTAAACTTTTTAAATCACGGTGAATAATTTGAGGTTCGCGTGTATGTAAGTAATCAATACCGATCGCAATCTCCATGCCCCAGCGAATGCGCTGCGTCCAGCT
>JBDNGR010000147.1:0-4078 GCA_041689165.1 Coxiellaceae bacterium | reverse complement strand
GTTAGTGGCGATTCTAAACTCAACGGGTCTCTTTGATGTGGCGCTCACAACAGCGCACATCCATACTCAAAGCTGTTGCTTGCAAGAAGATGGTTATAATTGTGGTCCTTGGGTGGTTGAGATTTTACGTTTTATTCTCAGTAAAGGCCGCATGCCACTTCCCGATGAAATTAATATCACGGCAAAACGCTCTGAGCATCAGGGTGTGTTAATGGCAAGACTTAGAACAGTAAACACTCGCATCTTGCCAGAATTTGTTGAGGTGGAGGGTGAAGAGAGAGCTGCGGCGGCGGCAGGAGCCGGGAGGGCGTAGAATTTCAGTCGTAGACCAGAATACTTATTGGTAGCTATTCCCACCGCCTTTCGATGGGAATAGCTATTTTAATTCGCCGTTGCGCAAGCTTTCGGCTATTTAATGCCGCGGTTTGAGCTCGCAGGCGCCATTCGCACAGCGCAATGCCAAAGCTTGTGCCAGCACAAGCAGCAAAATAATCCCAAAGCACACCGCAGCCCAAGCGGCCAAGCTTAGACCTTGATAAGTCCAAACAAATTCACTGCAATTAGTCGTACCTTTAAATATTGATAGTGTTTTTTTGAGTGGCATGTTCTCAACCATATACGAAAAACGGGGTAGGCAGTTGTGGGTAATACTCAAGGGTTGGTGCTGTAGCCAAATCTGTCGCGCGGCTGTTGCTATGCCCGCGATACTTAAGACCACACTGCTCCAGGCATAAAATTTTTGCAGGCCTAAGGGAGCTGCACGATAGAAAACCGCTACCAGAGCTACGGCACCCAATAAACCGAAAATAATACGTTGAATTAAGCACAGTATGCAGGTCTGCATGCCCAAAACGTTTCCCATGTAAAAACTGGCTATGATTGCTGAAACTGCTATTAATGCTACCCATAAATGAATTACTCTACTCGCGTTCATATTTATCTTCCTTGTTATCAACTTTAATATAAGATTTTGAAGAATGACCATAAGCTCGACCATAGGTCTCACGCACCACTAACGATACAAAAAAGGCTAGCACAAAAGCCATAGGCATGATCATCATGCCGGTCTGAAAATCACTCCAAGCATAAACCGGTAAACCATCTTGCATTTCATGATTCCAGTGCCGCTCCATGAAATAGCCAAAAACAGGCTGCAAAAAACCACCAGCCATAATTAAAGTAGCAGCCAAGCCTTCTGCTGTGGCTGTTAAAGCCGGTGTGTTACTTTCAGCAATTAAGGGGTAACTAATGATCTGTGCGCTGGTAAAAAAGCCCAGGAGGAAGAATAACCCCAACAATGGCCATAAAGATAAGTTAGGCAGATACATCACCGCTAGCATCACTATCAAAGATACAACAGCCGCTATAACCATTGGGCGGCGACGACGTTCCAAGTGATCAGACAGCCAGCCCATAAAAGGTGAGCCCATAATAGTTCCTATAAACAGCATCGACGTCACCAAGCTTGAATCGGTTCTGGATAAATGGTGGATTTGTACTAGATAGATCCCTCCCCACATTGCACCCAGTAAAAAAATAGGTAGGTTCATGAGTGACGTATATAAACCACTCAACCAGTTTTGGGTGTTTTTAACACTTAACCAGATCATCTGTAGTAGAGGAATATTGCTCTGATGTGAGTCATGATCTTTCACATAATTTCGCGGATAATCTTTAACTACCATCGCAATGATCAACAGCATCAGCAAACCCGCTGCTGCATCCCAACGTAAAGCATGACGCCAGCCCATATAATCGACCAACAAGCTTAAGGGAGTTTGAGCTACCATTCCCCCGAGCATCGCAAAAGTTACGATACAACCGATCACTAATGCCAAGCGCTGCGGTGGAAACCACCGTGAAGCCAAGCGGATATTACTTAAGAAACAAAATGAGCCACCAACCCCCGTCACTAAACGACACAGCTTTGCTTGCCAAAGTTCTGTAGTAAAAGAAAATAGCAAGGTCGCTATAACACAGGCTGACATAGCGCTTAAAATGACTTTACGTGTTGAGCAATGATCAAGAATCACACCTGCCACAAACAGAAAAGTCACCATGGAGTAGAAATAATAAGCAGAAACATTGCCTAATTCAGCGCCTGTTACTTTAAAAGCTTGGATTAAACCCGGGCTCACGGCATTAAACATATTCATTTGAATGAATTCAAAGAAGAAAAATAAAGCCGCTGACATACAGACTAGCCAAGCTTTAAAAGCATAAGATTGATCACGATTCATTTTGTTAACTCTCTCCAAGGTGGAAATGACGCCGACATGTCGCCACATATAATTCATTACCTCCGATCGCGACTTGTGCTCCTTCACGTATTGCTCGGCCTTTTTCATCGACACGCATGTTCATGGTGGCCTTACGTCCGCAATGACAAATCGTTTTAATTTCAATAATTTCATCCGCTAGCGTTAAAAGATATAAGCTGCCAGGGAAAGGCTCGCCTTGAAAGTCGCTACGGATGCCGTAGGCTAATACCGGAATAGATAGTTCATCACAAATGCGACAAAGCTGATGAATTTGGGCTTTAGTCAAAAACTGAACTTCATCAATTAAAATGCAACGTAGCTTGGGGTCAGCTTTTGCGGCTTTACTAACATAAGCAAAAATATCGAAGCTTTCTGATACACCAATAGCTTCACTATCTATACCAATACGGGTGGTAATTTTATTAGCACCATAACGATCGTCAACTTCCGGGGCGAAAAGCAAAGTATGCATGCCGCGTTCATTGTAGTTATAGCTCGATTGCAAGAGTGTCGTACTCTTACCGGCATTCATTGCCGAATAATAGAAATGTAGTTTGGCCATACTGATCCCTTACCAAGGCGGCTTACAGCTGTTCCTGCTAGTTGAACCTAAAAACGGTAGTTGTAATCTACTGCGTAGCTTTAAAAACCGCCTCATAGTATCTGCATTTCTGTTTCGTATAAAGTGGGTCTGTTGCACGCTGTTTATTTGACCGCAAACCACCCAGGCGTCACTACAAACAGCCTGCAGTTGAATGTTCTTTTTCAGAGCCCTAAATAAAGCTAACATAGAGCCCTCTTAACTAGGGGATTACTTAATGTTTAAAAAATTACTTCTTTGCAGCTTAATTTGGAGCGCTGTCAGCCTAGCGGATGCCAGCGCGTTACCAAGCACCGCTTCCAGCGCAACTCTTCAAGCAAGCAGCTCTAATAGCGCACCGCTGGCTACTAGTAGCAATACCGCCAGCTTACCCGCCAGCAACTCGAATACGAGCCTAATAGCGACAACCAACACCAACACTATGGCCGCCAGTGGCAATGGCTCCTTGATTAAAAGCAACGCCATCGCCGCCAAGTCTCTGACCCAATTCTGCCCAAGCATCGATCAGTTGGTGAAAGATCCACAAAAACTAACCTGGAGTGCGGCGGGTGGCTGGCAAGGCTATCAACAATCCTTTGCCTCTAGCATTCTGACATTTACTGGGGTGCAGTGGGCCGGTATTCAAGTAGGTCAAGTCATCTGCACATACAAAGGAAAAGAAAAAGACACCTTCCCTATTCAGTTGGTTTATAACAAATTGGTGTTACAACCCTCTGGTGGCGCCTGGGGCCAAAATATGGGGGGCTACATCAACTGCACCTCAGCTAATGTGAATGATTGCCCCTTTCCTGTGCAATTGGCGCAGCAAACTGATGTGCTTAAGGAAGCTGCTAGCATCCAAGCTTCTGCACCTCAAGAACAAGCTTTCTAGGTTGAATGATGCAAAAATTATTAGAGAATAGTCGTGGCAGCTTAGTTATATGCCTCTTTGGTTTGAATTTAATCTTCATCCCTATTCTGACCATATTCATGGGCTTTTCCTTATGGCTTATTCGAATTCCTCTCTGGCAAAAGTGGGGTGACCGCTGGCTGCAGAAACTACCTGTCGCGTGGACTAAGCTGAATGCTTGCATTATGCAAATAAGCACCCGCGGCAAATGGGATATTCAAGGGCCCACCCTTGATCCTGAGGCTTGGAGCATTTTAATATCTAATCATCGTTCTTGGCTTGATATTTTAGTATTGGGCTATGTTTTTACGCTCAAAGCACCGATCC
>JBDNGR010000146.1:0-3849 GCA_041689165.1 Coxiellaceae bacterium | reverse complement strand
GTAATGCCACAGGCTACTGCATCGGCAGAAGGCAGTGCTAGTGCAGGGTCAGAGGTGGTAGCGGCTGCGACTGCTGCGGCCACTACTGTGACCGTAACAGATAACCCAACCCGCAAGCTTTATGATAATTACTGTTTTGAAGTGGTTGATCCGCCTGTCTATACAGGTACACTGGCTGATTCAGCGGACGCTTCGGGAGCTGATGCAGGAGCAGAGGCTGAGAAAGCAGCTGGAGGGCCTAGTTTAGCGTCAGGTGGTTCAGGAGATGGAGGTGGAAAATGAGTCGGATCAATTGGTATGTGAAAGAGGATGGTGATTCACGTGTAGTCAGTCGCCTATTAATTCCGGGCTTAGACTTTGCTACAGAAGAGGCTAAAGCTATTGACGACTTGATTGCTTTTATTCTCAAGCATAAAAACGAAATTACCCAGGTTGAGCTGCAACACACGAATCTCAGTGCTTGTAGTCGGGAGCATTTGGAGCGCTTAACTGCGGCATTAGCGGCTCTTCCCAATCTGCAAAAGATTGATCTATCGGGGAATGATCTTTGTACTGCAGCTTGTGAGATGGGGCGGGCTTTAGCCAGTTGTTCGAAACTTGATACTATCATTTTGCAGCGTGCAATATCGGGTAGTGACGTTCTTCGCCAGAAAGAGCTATTAACTCAGTTTTTAGGAATCCCTAGTTTGGTAAGTTTAGATTGCAGTCATTGTGATTTTAGCTTGCTTGACGCTGAAAAAATGATAGCTATAGGCGAAACTCTAAAGGCGGCGAGGAATTTAAAAAGCTTAGCTTTGCGCGATACCTCTTTAGCAATGATGGAGAGCGAAGCCTTCGCCTCTTTGGCAGATGCGTTGCGAAGTTTAGACTTAGTAGCGCTTGATCTTTCTAATAATCAATTTTTTCCTGATGAAACGACTGTCACTAAGCTTGAGAGTAAGCAAGTGAGATGCTTTTTTTTGCAGCTTTCACAAAGTACAAAATTACAAGTTTTAAAGTTGGCTGCTACAGGATTAGGTTATTGGGATGATAAAGAATTAACAGAGTTTTTTAAAAATCTGCAAGCTGTTGCCAGAGCGTCACTAGATATTTCTTTTAATGAGCTTGAAATGGGTCCTTGGGTGGTTGAGCTCGCAGCGCTTATAAGACAAGTTAGCTTCAAGGCTCTTAGCATCAAGACAAATAGCTTAGACGATACAGGGATTGAAATTTTAGAAGACGCGATTAAGTCCAATACTGCATTTGAAAAGTTAGAGGCATCCGGTAATCGGTGTGAAGTTGATATTTTGAATAGGCTAAAAACATCACTGGCCGAAAGATCGGCAGCCCGCGCTGGCCGAGTAGTAATACCTGTAGATACTGCTGCGGCAGGAGCTGGCGCGGGAGCTGCATTAGAAGTCGATTCTGATGAAATGTGTAAGTCAGACGAAAAGCATAAGCTAGACGAAGAGCGCTTACCGCCTTGGACTCTTAAACATTAAGATTTGTCGATGATGGATATCCTAAAAACGGCAGCTTCAATTTAGTAGACCTTTGTCGTAGCTTTCAACTTTCGTTTTTCAGACTATACCAGCGGCACAAAGAGCGCTCTTCCTGGCAAATGCTTTGAGTATTTTCAGTAATAACTTTATCATCGCTTTGGTCGAGTGTTTGTGCTGCTGCAAGCAAATCAATACCAGACAAGCGCCAAGTTAGAATTCGTTTTTTGGGCGCAAAATCAACGCACGAATCGCATCACTCCTTTTTTACGGTTAGCCTATGTTTTATCCTGTTATCGACCCAATCGCCTTACACCTCGGCCCCATTCAAATCCATTGGTACGGCTTAATGTATTTATTCGGCTTTGCTTCCGCTTGGCTGCTCGCCCGTGTGCGCGCCCCCAAACAAAATCCAGCTTGGAGCTCAACTGATATCAGCGACCTTATTTTTTATTCCGCTCTGGGGGTGCTATTAGGCGGTCGAGTGGGTTATATGCTTTTTTATGATTTTGCAGATTTGCTGGCACATCCCCTGAGTCTGTTTGAGGTCTGGGAAGGAGGTATGTCTTTCCATGGTGGCTTACTGGGGGTATTAGTGAGCATGGTTTATTTTGCTTATAAAACGCAGCGGCACTTTTTTACGGTAACAGATTTTGTGGCGCCGCTCGTGCCCTTAGGTTTGGCAGCTGGTCGGCTGGGCAATTTTATTAATGCTGAGCTGTGGGGTCGGGTTACGGATCTGCCTTGGGCTATGGTTTTTCCAGGTGGGGGGCCAGCGCCACGCCATCCTTCTCAGCTGTATGAATTCTTGTTGGAAGGCTTAGTGTTGTTTATGATGGTTTGGCTTTATTCGGCTAAGCCTCGTCCCAGAATGGCGGTGAGTGGGCTCTTTGCTTTAAGCTATGGCGTATTCCGTTTTAGTGTGGAATTTTTTAGAGAACCTGATGTGCAATTAGGTTTTGTTGGGTGGAATTATTTGACGATGGGTCAGTTACTTACAATACCGCTTATCTTGACGGGTATTGTTTTATTGACGCTGGCTTATCGCAATCAAACTTAAAGGAACTTCTGATGTTTAAACATGTTTTAGCCTTAATTGTGCTTTCTATATTGGCCGTTATTTTTAAATCTGAGCTGGCGGTTGTTTTGCAGTGGATCATTGATTGGCATCAGCATATGTTAACTTGGCTCGGCTCGGTATTCTCTGCGGATAAGGTTGGGGTTCTTACACAACACTCTTTAGCATTATTAATCATCCCAGTTTTGATAACCGCCATCGCGGCTTTAGCCTTATGGATTTTGCGGCGCAAGATGATCCCCTTTTTGCCTGAAGTGATGTGGGTGGTTTGGTTATTGTTAGTCGCTTTAATTACAGTGGGTCAAGGAAATATCTAATGCACGCCTATCTGGAACTATTGCGCACTATTCGTGAACAAGGTGTTTACAAAGAAGATCGTACCGGTACTGGTGCTTATAGTACTTTTGGTCATCAAATGCGCTTTGATCTGCAAAAAGGTTTTCCATTATTAACCACTAAGAAACTACACACTAAAAGTATCTTTCATGAATTGTTGTGGTTCTTAAGTGGCGATACGAATATTAAGTATCTGCAAGACAATGGCGTTAGAATTTGGAATGAATGGGCTGATGCAGAAGGTAATTTAGGTCCTGTTTATGGCAAGCAATGGCGTTCTTGGCAAACACCAGACGGACGTGTCGTGGATCAAATGAGTGAGTTGCTGCAACAAATCTGTACTAATCCTAATTCACGTCGCTTAATAGTTAGCGCTTGGAATGTTGGTGAGCTTGATAAAATGGCTCTGCCACCTTGTCATTTGTTAGTTCAATTTTATGTTGTGAATGGAAAGCTTTCCTGCAAGTTAACCCAGCGCTCTGCCGATATGTTTCTGGGCGTGCCATTCAATATTGCTTCGTATTCTTTATTAACGCATATGGTGGCACAGCAGTGTGATTTAGCGGTGGGTGAATTTATTTGGTCAGGTGGTGATTGCCACATTTATAGCAATCACATTGAACAGGTCGATTTACAATTACAGCGCGTGCCAGGTCCCTTACCGCAATTAAAACTTCGTAAAGCGGATTCTTTGTTCAGCTATCGTTTTGAAGATATCGAAATACAGAATTATGAGGCACAGCCACATATTTCAGCACCTGTTGCGGTTTAAACAGCCTTAAAATGATCTCGATTGGGATCATTTGTCTAAGAATGAAGCTGGTTTCCCTGAAATAATCCCGATCGGGATTATTCAGCAATTCTCAGTAAAGCACCAAGTCTAGTACCTTCGTAGAGTAAAAGAGGCTTATTGAATAAATTTTTCGTACAATACCGCTTTTAGCAAGCCGTCACAGT
>JBDNGR010000145.1:0-5411 GCA_041689165.1 Coxiellaceae bacterium | reverse complement strand
TCCACGCTAATTGACTGCTTACATAAGCACTCCAACTATCATAAACGTTTTGCATATTAGGAGCTTCTTCAAAGCTCCAAAGCTGCCTACATAAATAATTGACATAATAAGTATGACATTGCGTAAGTTCTAAAATCATATTAAGAGTTTCCTCTTCCAGCAGCTTATTCCAACGTTCTTTTGCGGCATTTTGAATAAAGGGCACAAAGCTGTCTTTATGAATTCGCTCTATTCTTATTAGTTTGCATAAGTGATAAAACGGTCTTGCTTTATCATTGAACATTCCTTCAAGCGTGTGCCTATCACTACCTGAAAACACATAGCTGACATTTTTGCTGCGCTCTACCGCATGACGAATACTGGCTTCAATGACATGGTTGTTACTAATTGAACTGATTTGCTGAAATTCATCCATTAAAATGACGACCCGTACTTTAACTTCCTGCGCTACTTTATCCAACGCCATCAGCGCTGCTGCAATACCTTTATCCGGCGGTTGTGGCGTTGTGAGCTCTACTGAAAAGCCTATTTTTCCTAATGAGAGAGTTATCTTTGGATTGAGCTTCTCAAAGAAACTCAATAATTTCTCTATCATCACTTTTTGTTTGGGCAGAATATGGGGTAATAGTTGCCCAACCCCATCTAAAATGACATTTTTAATATATTGCTCGTTAGTAGCTGGCAAAAGATCAATTGAACAGTAGGCTAACTTATTTTCTTCAACTACTTGGGTAATTAAGCTTGTTTTCCCATAGCGTCGCGGCGAAATCACAACAGTTGGCTCATTCCGTAAAATACTTTGTCTTAATTCTTCTTTTTCTTTAATACGGTTACAAAAGGCCCTTCCTAAAGCCAGTCCTGCCGGAAAAAAACGCTCTAACTCGCTCATCGCGCGCCCTCAACCCATTGAATTTGAAGGATAATAGCAAACAGGCTGGAATTGTGCAAGTTGCGCTGCGCAGGCTGCACAATTTCAATGCTAACAGTCTGATGTGAGGCATTTAGCCTAAGGGCGCGACCAAACCCGTCATTAGTCGCATGCTGTAAATTTATACATAAGCATGCTACTTTTTACATAAATGCTGAATAATCAATATAAATCATTAGGTTAGAACATGTAAGATTTCGGTTTTTTGAGTGCCAGCTTGCAAAATCACCATCATTGCCAAAAGGAATCGGCCTAAGTTGAAGACCAAGCAATAAGCATTTAACACGTGCCATTCAGGCAGGATGTAGCTGTGGCAAACTAAGGCTGCCTTAAGCTTTTGAGTCCAATTCAATAAGCAAAAGGGGCGTCTCGGCCCCTTTTAGTTAAGCGCTTAAATGAGGCGGCTCATGATCTCCATCTTCCGTTGGCAAAAAGGCCTCACCACGGGCTAAGGATTTCTTGGGAATATCAGCAAGCTTAATGCCTGCGACTCCCGCCATATCTGCCCAAGCAGAGCAACTATCTCGCGAAGAGTCATCATAAGGCATTATGTAAGTATTTAAGCTCGCTAACAAATCTTTATAAGCTAAAGGCATGATAGTTGATTCACCGGTCTGGCGTTGAAAGATGAGTGTGTCACCTTCTTGCATAATCGTTAATCGGCAGCCTGATTCATCCCCACCCAGAGGATCTTGCAAAAATCCGATTAGAGCCGCATTCGCCATAAAGGCATCAACCGCTGCTGGCTTAAGAACGATAAACTCAATCCTCGCTCCATCCTTTAATGATTTCTTAACAGCAATATCGGTGCCTAATTTTAAAAATGGCATGGTCTTCTCCTAATTTTATTAAAAACATTCAGGCCTAAGTATAGTTCTGAATAGGATAGTTGCCACAAAAAGAGAGGGGTTAGCTCATTCAATCCAAATGACGGGTAGGCACGTTTAGCGCAGCTTCAAGGTCGCGAGTCCAATCAAAACTAGAATAAAAGTAATAATCCAGAAGCGGACGATCACACGCGGCTCGGGCCAACCCTTGAGCTCAAAGTGATGATGAAGTGGGGCCATTTTAAAGATGCGCTTGCCAGTCAGCTTAAAGGAAGCTACCTGCAGGATTACCGACAGCGTTTCAGCTACAAACACGCCCCCCATAATGAAGAGCACGATTTCGTGGCGCACCATAATAGCCACAATACCCAGAGCAGCGCCCAAGCTGAGCGAACCTACATCTCCCATGAACACTTCAGCCGGGTAGGTGTTGTACCACAAGAAGCCCAAACCTGCGCCAACAATAGAAGCACAGAAGATGGTGAGCTCGCCATTGTAAGGAAGGTAAGGAATCGCCAAGTAATGCGCCGCAATATGATTACCACTTAAGTAGGCAAAAATGGCTAAAGCGGCTGCGACCAAGACGATAGGCATAGTGACCAAACCATCTAAGCCATCTGTCAAATTCACGGCATTACTGGTACCCACTAAAACAAAATACGCTAGCACAATATAACAAGGCCCTAACTGCAAAACCACGTCCTTAAAGAAAGGTACAATCAAAGCCGTTTCAATGGGTTGTGAAGCAATATGATACAAGGCATAGATGGCTGTTAAACTCACTACTGATTGCCAGAAAAATTTCCAACGTGAGGCCAAGCCCTTACTATTGCGTTTAATCACTTTACGATAATCATCCACCCAGCCAATCACGCCATGTGCCAGCGTGGTAAATAGCACAATCCAAATATAAGGGTTTTTGAAATCACACCATAGTAAAGTGCTTAGCGTGATAGCGATTAGAATCAAAATACCGCCCATCGTCGGTGTGCCACTTTTTTGTAAGTGGGTTTGCGGGCCATCATTACGTACTGACTGACCAATTTGCAAGCGACGTAAAACACGAATCAGCATCGGGCAAAAAAACAATACCATCACCAGCGCAGTTAAGGCACTGACTATTGACCTAAGGCTTAAATATTGAAAAACGCGGAAGGCGGGGAAATATTGAGTCAAAAAGTGTGAAAACCATAGCAACATAATGATTCCTTCCTAAATCGATTTAATTTAAAACGCCCTGTTTGGCCGTAGGGGCCATCCCCGTGGTTGCCCTCTCAACTGTACATCGATGTTATTGATCAGATATCCACCAACTGAAAGAGGGCGGGCACGGGGACTCGCCCCTACAGGTTCTTCGTAGAATATTTCATTGTAAATAAACAATTCGAGCATTGAGCAACCCAACTTACACCGTTAATGCTTTTACCACTCGATCCATACCCAGCGAATTGGAACCCTTAACTAAAACCGTGCTGCCTTGTTGCAAATTATTTTGCAAATGCTCAATCAAAGTCGTCATATCTTCAAACCAATAACTGTTAGCACCAAAAGCCGTTGCCGCAGACTTACTTAATGGACCAAAGCAATACAATGCTTCCACTTCACATGCGCGAGCTTGTTGACCCAGTTCTGTATGGTAGCGTTCTGCATCTGAGCCCAGCTCACGCATATCACCCACCACAAATACACGCGGCGGCGCATGTTGGTACAAAATCTTAAGTGCGGCTAACATCGCCGTTGGATTAGCATTATAACTATCATCAATAACCCGAGCTTCTTTAATCCCAGCTTTAGCCTGTAAACGACGTTTTTCTGTTTGGGCGGACTCTAAACCTTGCACAATCCTTGCAAAGGGAATGTTATAAGCATGAGCTGTTGCTGCCGCAACAAGAGCATTTAATACATTGTGCTCACCCATTAATTGCAACTGCACTTGAGCTTGTTGCTGACCCATCTTTAAAGTGAAGCGCGGTCTTGCTTCAGCATCAAGCTTGATTGCTTGAGCTTGTACCTCTGCTGGATGCTTAATACCAAAGCTAATCGTGCGACGGGCTTGGATACGTTCTCGCCAAAAATCAGCATATTGATCATCTACATTCAGTAAGGCGATGCCCTCAGGGCTCAAAGCTTCATAGATTTCAGCCTTGGCTTTTGCCACGCCATCTAAACTGCCAAAGCCTTCTATATGCACCGGTGCTGCACAGGTAATCACACCCAAAGTAGGCTTAAGAATCTGCATTAAATGCGTGATTTCTCCACCATGATTGGCGCCTACTTCTTGAATAGCATATTGATGCTCAGCAGAAAGCTGTAAGAGCGTAAGCGGCAAACCAATAGCATTGTTAAAACTGGATTTACTAGCGAGAGTATTACCCATCAAACTAAAAATGCTATCGGCTAAGGCACGAGTCGTCGTTTTGCCACAGCTACCCGTTATCGCAATGACCGGAATATTAAATTGTTGGCGATGTTGCGTGGCCCAGGCAATTAAGGCTTGGTGCGTATCAGGAACGAGTAGAGTAGGTAAAGGATAAGAACCCAGTTTATTGACTAGCGCACCTACGGCACCGGCTTTTGCGGCCGCTGCAATATAATCATGCCCATCAAAATTTTCGCCTTTTAGAGCAATAAAAAAATTACCCTTCTGTAAGCTACGTGAGTCAATACTCACTCCTGAAAATTCCTGATCGCAGCCGTGGAGCTCAGTTTTTAAAGTTTTTGCTATATCAGAAAGTTTCATCATTACCTGCAATCATCCTTGAGACAAATTAATTGGTTGTTCCAGAACGTTCTTTTAATTCAGCTTCAACCTGTCGCTTATCGCTAAAAACCAAACGCTCTGCACCCACTAGCTGATACTCTTCATGACCTTTGCCAGCGATAAGAATAATATCATTAGGGGCTGCGTTTTGTATCGCATATTTTACGGCGGCTGCACGGTCTAAAATAATTATTACCGGAACTGATTCACTAAAACCTTGCTGAATATCTTCAATAATTTGCCTAGAGGGTTCTGTGCGTGGATTATCATCGGTTAAAACAATCTTATCGCTTAAGCGTTCAGCGATACCCGCCATTAACGGCCGTTTACCGCGATCACGATCTCCACCGCAACCAAAGACACACCATAACTTGCCTTTGCAGTGCTCCCTTAAGCTCGCTAATACTTTCTCAAGCGCATCTGGCGTATGGGCATAATCAATAACCACTTGCGGCAAAGTACCACCACCGAGATTCTCGAGCCGTCCATTAACCGTATGGAGCTTCGCTAAGCCTGACAAGATAGTTGACAAAGGCTGCCCCAAAGCTCCCAATGCACCGAGTACGGCTAATAAGTTGCTCAAGTTAAAGCGGCCTAGCAGCGGTGAATCAAATTGACCATCACCCCATGGCGTCTGTACTCGTAAAGCAAAGCCCTGTGCACGCAATTGAATATCATTCGCCAAGATGAGCGAATTGGTTTTAGCAAAAAAAGTTAAGGCTTCAGGGCAACTTGAATTACCTAACGAATAGGCAATGCAGTTCACAGCAGACTGATGAGTGGTTGCCAAACGACAGCCAAGCTCATCATCTAAATTGACGACGATGTGCTTTAAAGATGAAAAATGAAACAAGCGCTCTTTAGCGGCGGCATATTCTTCAAGAGTTTGATGATA
>JBDNGR010000144.1:0-2431 GCA_041689165.1 Coxiellaceae bacterium | reverse complement strand
GCGCGATTAGCCAAATATTGTTTTGCTTCCCAAGCGGATAATTGAGCGGCAAGTGCAGTTTCAACCAGTTGATCTAAGGAGATCGCTTGGTCGGTTGCGAGGCTTGTTTTGTTCATAGTAATTGCTCAACTCTGATGAGTTCTTCTGCCAGTTCTGTATCCGACATCTCCAGAAATGGAATCCCCTGTCGAGCCGCAAAACGTATAAACTCGAAACGCTCCATCTTCATAACTCGCTGTGCTGTGTGTATCCCAAAATGCGCCGGCTTGCGCCAGCGAGTCCAATGCTTCAGGCAATGAGTCACATTCAAGGCGATGCCAAAATTTAAATGCTCCACGAAGCCACACGAAGTTTGTTTTTTTCGTGTGGCTTCGTGGCTAGTTATTTTTTTGGTTTGGCCCAAGTGGTGGTTTACCCATGAGAACTTTTTCGTTCCTTTTGTTCCCTAGCTCTAGAATTGATCACCAAGATAATATGGGCAAAATCCCTCGTCTGGGTTTTAAATTCATAAGTAGACTGTATTATTTCAATCCCTCGCCTGGGTTTAATAAAGGAGACTTGCGCTTACGAGGGGAGATGTCTCATTTCGCCTACCTGATTTGGGTGTGTTTCATCTGAGTTGAACGAGGAGGGAGCATTCTCTAATGCGACCAGAGCAGCGTTAGAGAACGCTGTCTCCTCAACCCAAATGAATCACACCCACCTGATTTAAGCATAATCAAAATGCAACAAATAGCAAATTTTTGCTTGACAGAACTTGATTATAATGCTATTTTTGTTAAATAGACAGTATTGACAGAAGGTATTATATAACCTCATCTTATGAAAGACAACTAGGATGACAGAATCGAATAAGAATATAGATGAACTCGTAGAAAACATTCGATACAATAGCTCGTTGCCCATATTTGTCTCAATTTTTGTCGGCACAGTCTTGTTAGCGCTAGGCGTCAATTTATTTTCGGGTGCAATTTATGACATTTTAATGACTTCTAATTCCAGCAATAACTCCGTTGCGAATAAACTAACCCTTAATGCATGGTTAGCGGGTATCTCTTTCTTAGCAATGTTCATGCTTAGTGGATATTTATTTTGGTTGAGTAGTCAACAAGCACCTACTGTGCGTCGTGTAATTACGCTAATTCTGCCCTTTGATAAGCTCAATGGAAAGATACGTCTACGGGAGATCCCCAAGCTTAGAGCACACGTAGGGGTTGCTGATATGGTGTTGAATTGGGCGATCAGCAAAGGTGGAAAGAGTACGAATCCACTAGAATGGCACAACAATTGGATATGGCCACCTAATGGTTCTCAATCGCCAGTGTCTGGTGATGGAGTGACGATTCTTTATGATTTAGTTGAATGGATGGTGATCCATGAAATAGCAAATTACGGTGAGCATATTTATGCAGGACGGGGCGATTTGCGGCCTGGTGACGATTTTGACAAGATGCCAACCGTTATCAAATGGATTGAGCGGGACACAATTTATAGAGGTACACGTAAAAATTATCTGTGGGAACACAGTAACAAACCAAGTGAACAAAAATTGAAGCTGCCAGAACGTACCGAGGATATCAGCCTGCGGTCTCTAGCTCGAGAACATGGTGTAGAAAAATTTGGCGTCGAGCCTGTACGAGAATTAACTATCCGAAATCCAGCCGGTAGTATAATGATACGGCCTTCACAAATCTGGCGCAGAACTTCTAGCCGGCAGGTTGATAGCCTTTTACGGAAACATTTTGGCAACTCAACATCTCTCTATCCACTAGAGCTAAAGTTACAGGTAGTAGTCCATTTAAATCAATGGGCCTTTATCTGGCCTTGGTCGCATCCCCATATAAAGGCATATCAGCGTTGGTTGCTAGAGTTACAGGAGCAAATGGTGCGCCATATGGATATCGAGCGCTATATTGAGGCTGATTACCAAAGAATGTTAGTTGAAATCCGTGACGG
Source organism: Coxiellaceae bacterium (assembly GCA_041689165.1). Classification (GTDB taxonomy): domain Bacteria; phylum Pseudomonadota; class Gammaproteobacteria; order Coxiellales; family Coxiellaceae; genus CAIQCE01. The sequence goes on along the minus strand of JBDNGR010000144.1, from coordinate 475 downwards.
AATGAGAAGTATTCAAGAGCGAGGTGTATGATGGACCAACCTCAGAAACAGTGGCTTTTCAATTTTGGGCCAATCGCGCGTACAGTAGCAGGTGATAAACCAATCGAGAAAAATAATGTATTCAACTTGTCTTCATTAGCGCTGCATGTAATGCTCGATGCTTTGATGGCCGCCACAAGTCGTGATGAGTTTGTCGCATGGTTATGGCATGATCTTTTTAAACCTACATTTTATTGGACACATGGTTCGGGGAATTTTAAGTGGAATCATGTTCCAGGTCTTCCGCCTTTTGCTGAAGCAGAACATACATTTGCGACTAATACAGGTATCCATACTGGACCAATACGAACTCACCACAGAATTCCAAAACACTTGCGTGCTACTTTTGAAATCAAGCCTGGTGAACATAAATTCCGTTTCACAGAAGCAGACATCATTGAAGACCAATTTGACCAAGTTGGTCTGGGGCGCGAGG
>JBDNGR010000143.1:0-12895 GCA_041689165.1 Coxiellaceae bacterium | reverse complement strand
GTAGGGCGCAGCTCAATGAAAATTAAAGTAGAGGCTTGGCGTTCATCACATGAAACCGGGACGCACGATTTAGTTACTGAAGGAACTTTCACATTCGTAGCACTCAATAATGAACGAAAACCACATCCAGCCGATCCCAAGCGTCGTGCTACAGAATTAAAGAAATGAACTATCAACATATCTATCATGCCGGCAATTTTGCCGATGTCTTTAAACATTGGATTCTAAGTTTAGTATTGCAAAGCATGCATAAAAAAGACAATGCCTTTGTTTATATCGATACCCATGCAGGTTCAGCACTTTATAATCTTAGCTCCGCTAAAGCTAAAATGACCGAAGAAGCAAAAGCCGGAATTGCTGCCTTGTGGGAGTCACCTTTAAATTTAAGTGATTCTCTTAAAAACTATTTGGATCTCGTTAAAAAATTTCAGTTATACCCCAATGAACTTAGATTTTATCCAGGCTCACCTTATATTGCGCATAGCTTATTACGAGCGCAAGATCGCATGCTATTAAATGAGCTTCAAGCGAATGAAGCTCAATTGTTAAAACACGAATTCCGTCGCGATTCACCAGTTAGTGTACATTCGCAAAATGCTTATCAGTGGCTAATTGCTACTTTGCCACCCAAAATCGCACGTGGTGTCGTTTTTATTGACCCACCCTATGAAAATCCCAATGAATATGAACAAATTCTAAAATTGCTGATCAGTAGTTTGAAACGTTGGCGTCAGGGAATTTATGTGATTTGGTATCCAGTAATCAAGAATCAAAAATTAGCTGTGCTCTTGCGAGGCCTAAAAGATGCCGGTATAGATAAGGTACTCAACACCCAGCTAAGCATTCATAGTGAAGATTCACCGATTGGTTTAAATGGCAGTGGGATGTTGATCATTAATCCGCCTTGGAAACTCGAAGAACAAATTAACGAGTCTATAGAGACGCTCTGGACAAGCTTAAGCCCCAATCAGAAAGGTGGATACAGGGTTAGTAGTAGCCCATGAAAAAGCCACTATTTTGCTTTCAAATAATAATGAATCAACAAAGCACTGAATAATAGACAAGTGGCTGCGATATAAATTGGAATGCTAGCACCCCAGGTTGCTATAGCTCCTACTAGCACACCATTGATGGCCCAAACTAGAGCCATGATGGAACCTACAACACCCATAACCCAGCCTTGTGAATCAGGGTCAACCTGCTCAGAAAATAAAGTCATCACAGTGGGGCCAGTTGCCGCGATACAAGCTGCCATAGGTACAATTAACAACCAGGCGGCCATAGGGGTTGGAATTATCACGGTTAGTAATGAAATCAGAGCTGCACCAACACTCGCTAAGAAATAAATTTGGACATTCGTAAGACGTGCGGATATGAACTCAACAACAAAACCGTTCCCAATAGCAAACCCTAAACCCATAGCACCCATATAAAAACTGACTTGAGTAGAACCAAATTCATAAGTTTTCATTAAAAAAGCTGAAATAAAAGAGTAAAAGCTCGCCCATCCAAAAATAAATACTGTATATTGAATGGCCATCTTTTTTACTTTTGGATGTTTGAATGCGGAGCTAAATAAACCTATAGCACCAGAGAAGCGCAGCGCAGTTTTTTGAGATTTTTGCACGAAAGTTTCTTTAAAAAACAGCCATAACATCCACATGTTAATTGCGGCAATAGCTGACGCAAAATAAAAAGGCGTTGCAAAATTAAACCAAGAAATCAGCTTTGGATCTGATAGCAGACCGCCTAATAGTGGCCCTAAAATAAAACCCATGGACATAGCCAAAAACATATAGCTCATATTGCGCGCCTTGTGTTCGCGCTGACTCAGATCTATCACAGCAGCTTGAGCGATTGGTTGACTGCCGGCGGTTAGGCCGTTGATTATGCGACCAAGCAGTAGCAGACTAACGCTGTGTAAAGTCACTGCAAGAGCCGAAATTAAATAACTAACAAAAGCACCTGCTAAGCAAATTAACAGCGATTTTTTTCGGCCAATTTTGTCAGATAAGTCGCCTAGAACTGCGGAGCCAAAAAACCATGCCAGCATGAAAACGCCCAAGATCGTTCCATACACCACATTTTGCATTAGTGGCATAGCAAAATAGCCACTCAAAAAATGACTATCAGGGTTGAAAATAAGGCCATTAAGAACCGGAATGATTAGGCCAAGGCCGGTACTATCGATAAATACTACCAACATCAATGGCGCTGCTTGAACTAAAAATTGCAGTCGTGAATTCATAATGCTTTTCTCATGGTTTAAGGATGAAAATCCTAAAATCTGCCGTTGGAATTTACGGTCAATTTCAGGATAATAACAGCTGGTCAAATGAGTTACAATTTACGCATTTGATGTTATTGTTCGACAAAAATTCGTAAAGGTTATTATGTCCGAAAATATCTTGATTATTAAACACGGCGCCTTAGGAGATTGGATCCTGGCCACCGGCGCTTTTAGGTTAATCCGCGAACATCACCCCAAAGCCAAAATCGTACTCATAACAGCGTCATCCTATGTCGCGCTGGCAAAACAAAGTCACTGCTTCGATGAGGTATGGGTGGATGATCGCAAGGGCATACTCGACAGCTTAAAACTTATCTTGAAAATCAGAAAAGAGCAATTTCATCGTATTTATGATCTCCAGCGAAGTCAACGAACTCGTTTTTATTTTCAGGCCATTCAAAATTCTAGATTGTTTTGGAGTGGCCATATTAAAAAGGCTCAAGGTTATTTTATCGATGACCTACAAAAGCATATTGTCGAGCGCATTGCGTTACAGTTACAGAGCTGTGAGATAAACTCTTTTCCGACTCCTGATATTTCATGGCTCAAAGCTGACATTACTGCAGTTAAGCCAAACCCGCCGTACGCACTCGTTATCGCAGGTTGTGCCAAGCATCGACCCAAAAAACGCTGGACTGCACAAGCCTATGCTGAAGTTATAGAATGGCTCGCGCAAAAAAATATTCAAACGCTACTGATTGGTACGACGGTAGATCGTGAAATCGTTGAAGCTATTATGAATTTAATTAGCCACGCAAAACCCATAAATTTACTCAATAAAACTTCCTATGCTGAACTTGCGGAATTAGCACGCTCTGCTGTATTCACTTTGGGAAGTGATACAGGCTCAATGCATATTGCTGCAAGCGCCGGCTGCCCAAGCTTAACATTATTTTGTAATAGTGAATCCAGCCCACAATTCAATCGACCTTGGGGTGCTAAAGCTAAAACGATTGCGGTTGCGAATCTTCAGGACTTACCAGCATCAGAGCTCATTAAGGCTTATTTACCGTTACTTTTGCGAGCTGAGCTGTAGTGCGTAGGGGCAATCCCCCTGCGGTTGCCCTCTCAACTGTACATCGGTGTTATTTCAGAGAGGGCGGGGACAGGGCCCCGCCCCTACAAGACCACGGTTATTTCAGAGAGCGGGACAGGGCCCCGTCCCTACAAGAGCACGGTTATTGCAGAGAGCGGGGCCCCCCCCCCTCTCAATTGCACACACATGCCATTTATTACACACTCACTCAACTGGCAGCGTAGCAACTGTCTTGAAGCTTAAGCTTCAAGACAGTTGCTACACAGCATTAATAAAATGCACCCTACAAACAGATTAAGCAGATAAAACTTCAAAGGTATCACCATCAACGGCACAACCTAATATATGATGCTGATGCCAAAGTGCATAAAACAATAATATCCAAGCAGCTGCTCCAGCACCTTTCTGACGACCAATATTGTTATAAAGATTGAGCACTTTGTCAGCTTCAGCTATTTCTGCAACACCTGCTTGTGCAGCTACTAATTGACCTAGCACAGTGGATTTTTTATTAATCCAATCCGCTATGGGTACTGTAAAACCTTGTTTAGGACTGAAAGCTGCAGCGGCCGGAAAGTTATTATGCAGCCATTGGCGCAATATCCACTTAGCAAAACCCGCGCGTACTTTTAAATGATCCGGCAAGTTGAAGGCAAATTTTGCAACAAGCGGATCCAAAAAGGGTGTTCTACCTTCGATGTTATGCGCCATGAGACAGCGATCTAGCTTGAGCAAAAGATCATGTGGCAGCCAATCCGCACAATCAAGCGCTTGTGCTTGCATTAGCCGACTACGATAGAGGCCTGCTACTTTCTGTTCATTTAACTCAATAGTTCGACGCCATGCTTTAGGTGATTCACGTAAAATATTTTTAACTCGATCAAAGCTGCCACGAGCTCGCATTTTTTTTCGACCTAATAAGGGATGACGCATGAAATGTTGATAACGTCCGTAACCACCAAAGAGCTCATCACCCCCTTCACCACTTAATATAACTTTGACCTCTTGTGAGGCGAAACGTGCTAAAAACCAAGTCGGGATAATGGCATAATCAGCACATGGATCATCCATTGCGGCCACAATTTTTGGTAAATGCTGCCAAACCATAGACTCATTGATTTCAATACTTTCATGTCTTGCGCCAACAGAGGCGGCCATCTTAGCGGCTTTTAAACGCTCATCTACGGCCTCTGGCACATCAAAACCCGCGGTGAAGCATAAGATAGGCTGCTCAGTTAATCGCGCTGTGAGCCCTAAGATAACAGATGAGTCAATGCCACCTGACAAGAAGACACCATAAGGCACATCTGTACGAAGATGAACTGACACACTGTCGCTTAAGCATTTTTCTAAGTTTAACAAAGCCTCACTATCGCTAACCACTGATGATGATTGAGTGACTAAAGCTTCTTGACGTGTAGAGCTAATAATTTGGCCATCTTTACAACTTAAAGTCTCACCAGGTAATACACGGTTAATACCTGCAAATATTGTTTTAGCTCCCATACTAAATTGCAATTGCAAAAACTCTTCTCGAGCCGTGTCATTAAGTCGCGCTTTCACCAAACCGGATTTAATTAAGGCTTGTGGTTCAGAGGCAAAAGCAATGCCATTATCTAATTTTGCATAATAGAGTGGCTTAATACCGAAAGGATCGCGTGATAAGCTAAGAATACCCGTTGCATCGTCATAAACTGCAATCGCATACATTCCACGCAGTTTTTTCACAAAGTCGGCGCCCATTATTTGCCATAGATGTAATGGCAATTCGCAATCACTGTGCGTCTTTAAATCAAGTGGTGAAAATTCACTGGCAAGTTCTTTATAGTTGTAAATTTCGCCATTAGCCACCAGATGTACCTGGTTTAGTGATAACGGTTGTGTTCCACCACTTAAATCGATAATGGCTAAACGCGTATGGACCAAAGCGGTGTTGTTTATGGCTAAATGATTACGGCCATCGGGACCGCGATGAGCTAACAATGTCGCTAAATTATTTAAAAACTGCTCTGAGAGTAGGGCGCTAGTAGTATTTAATTGAATTCCCGCGATTCCACACATTAGGCTTTCTCAAGTTGATGAAAAAATGCCTGCCATTGCTGCACAACAATTTTTTCAGAAAATTTTAGTTCAAATTCTCGACGTGCGTTTTTAGCTAAGCTTTCTCTTAAAGTTAAATCATTCACAAGCCGGTTAATCTGTAGCGCTAAATCACTAGGATTATCAATCTCTGCTAAGAGGCCAGTTTCAGCATGACTGATGAGTGATAGAGCACCATCGCTGCGAGTCGCTATTACCGGTTTTTCTGCGGAAAATGCCTCAATAATAACATTACCCAAAGGCTCATGCCTGGATGGGCAAATGAAAATATCAGACTCTGCAAACAAAGAGTGCATATCATTATTCCAGCCCAAAAGCTGAACACAATCACTTAAGCCTTCTTTGACAACGAGGGATTCAAGCCTAGTACGCTCAGGCCCTTCACCTGTAATCATCAAATGAGCTTGTGGTACTTGCTTTAGGGCTAGAATGAGTGTGTCAAAGCCTTTGTTAGGATGTAAGCGACCAGCGCTTAAAAGACGAACTTTCGAGCTTGAGCTATGGTTTTGTTTAGCCTTTAAATCAGCACCGAAATTAGGTAAATAGTGTACGCGTTCTGGTGACCAGCCTTGCTTTACCACCCAATCTACTATCGCTTGAGTATTGCCGACTAAATGATCGCAGGCTTGATAATATTTTAGATCGTAATAGCCACCCAAACGACCCACTAATATCCAATCACCTTTAGGCGTGTGCTGCGCCGCTCGATTCATCCAAGCACAAACAATTTTGGGCTGGAACTCTTCAAGTAGTTTTCGTAAATTACGTTTGGTTGAGAAATCAAAACGGCCACCAAATTTAAGCTCCACTGGAAGCAGACCTGCCGCTTTTAATCTGCTACTACGTGCTTGATTACTTCGAATAACAGGTAAAATACTATCGCCAGCCGCGGCTAGTGCTGAACTCAGACGTTCATAATATAATTCAGCACCACCTACTGCAGCACCTGCCATAACTTGGGCAATCTTCATATTAATTCTTTGTATAATTTTATGTATTCAGCACACATTTGTGGCTTCGAGAATTTGTTGCGTGCCTGCCGCACAGCATTAGTCGTGATCCGTTGTTTTGCACTAAGATCCAAATTGACAATCTCGACAATGGATCTAGCTAAAGTCGGCACTTCATTCGGCGGGTAGACCCAACCTGTTTCACCTGCAACGATAGTCTCGCATGCACCACCATGATTAGCAGCAATCACAGGCTTACCCATAGCTTGCGCCTCTACAATACTTCGACCAAAGGCTTCGGGCACGATCGAGCTTGAAACGACCATATCTGACAAAGCATAAAGGCTTACCATGTCGCGCTGTTCGCCCATGATTCTGATCTCAGAGCTAAGCTCATATTGTTTAATGAGTGCCTCAACTTCGTGTAAATAACTCATATTTTTGCAATCACCCACTAATAAGGCGATAAAATTAAGCTGATAGTGAGATTTAAGTAGGTGGCAGGCTTCAATGAAATTGATTTGTCCTTTCCAGTTAGCAAAGCGTGCTGGTAACAGTATCTTGATTGCTGCTTGAGGAATTTTCCATTGGCTTAGCACGGCTTGAATATTGTCTTTATTTATATTCGCCGAATTAAATTGATGAGTATCTACGCCACGATGAATAACACGAATGTTTTCTGATTTTACTTGATAGTTATTAATTAGATAATTTTTAGTAAATGTAGAATTGGCTACTATCACCTCACCCTTGGTAAGCACTTTATTATAAATTTTTTTTAAGCCTAATTTATCTAGGCTATGTATTCCATTGCAGCTTGTTATAAAGTGTCCACCGAGCTTCTTTCTTAAAAAAAAGACCAACCACGTTGGAATTCGTGATCGGGGGTGAATGATATCAGGATTTAGCCCACGTAAAATTTTAAACAAACGAAATAAATTAATAGCGAAATTGAGTGGGTTTTTTGCATAGATGGGCAACTGGATATGAGTAACATTCTCTTTACTGAGATTAGCGACTAAAAAACCACCCCCCGATATTACATAACTTTCAAAGCCTGCTTCTTTTAATGCAATGGCTAAATCAACTGTACCGCGTTCAATCCCACCGGAATTCAAGCGAGGACAAAGCTGAACTATGATGGGTTTCGCTCTATTCATATTTTTTGTGGTTTATCTTCAGCAAGATAAGCGAGCACCCAACCGGCCATCAGCCAGAACGGTCCGCCCCACCAAGAAAAAAAGAAACTTGATGTGCTCGCTAGAGGCCATAATCTGAGTAGTAGTTCAACACCAGCAGCAAGCGCAATAGTATTAGCTAAGAGTAAGCCTCTTTTGATATAAAAACTTCGCAGCCACACTAAAACCATTAATGAGAACAAAGCCAAACCAATCAAACCCGTTTCAGCTAACCACTCTAGATAAATATTTTGCGCATTGGTTAGGCAAGCATTGTAGTCTACTTTAGTAATAGCTATTTCGAGAGGAGCTTGGTTGCAGTAAGCATTGTATTGCTTTCTTCCCACGCCAAAAACTGGGTTGGCTTTAAAAATATTCCAATCTGTTTTCCACAAAGAAACATAAGGATCAGGAGCGGATTCACTACTCACTTTGCTAGTCTCCCAGTCGGGATTATTATGAAAAATGCGCTTTTCGAAAACTGTACTGATGTTTTGGATTGTGCCAAGAGTCGCCATTGTTCGGGCTCTGAAGCCTGGATTATAAATCGACAAGAGTGTCAAAAATAACAGTGCACTAGCTAAAACCATGGATATTATGATCCTCTGCTGTTTGCACAAAAGGAACATCAGACCTAAACCAAGAAAAGTGACTAAAGTAGCATTTCGCTCACCTGTTAAAGGGATGAAAATAACAAACAGAAAGGCCAGCAACATCATTAAAGTGCTTATCAGATAGCGATATTTTGACGCTTGATTAAAAGCTCGCAACATAAGATAGGCTACCGCCGGTAATATTAATGTCGAAAACTTAGCGCCGATATTGGGTTTACCAGAAATAGCGTTCAAGCGCCAAGACTGTGAAAAATCAATAGGCGAAATATTTTTTCCAAATAAATCCGTATAGGTGAACAGCTGTAGTAACCCGTCTCCTGCCGCAAACACTAAGGTCAATACCAGACTGATTGCCAAAGCTTCACGCGCTGGACTGGACTTCAGAAGCCAATGCTGCAGAGCTGCTGTAAAAACAGCGAAACGAATAAAACTGAGAGAATGAAGAACCGATGATTGAGGATCTATAGTGAAAAATCCTCTCACTATCATATAAATCCATAACAGCAAAAAAATTTTCATCCAAGCATCATGCAACCATGAAAAATCCTTATGCATGAAAGAATATGTTATGAACAAGAACCCAACCCCTGTGAGCATGATGTCGAAAGGCGCTATACCTAAAAACAACGCAAGAGGGCTTAGCAATAAAAAAGTAAAGCTCAGTTTGAAAAGCGTATTTTTCTGTGAATAACTCGCATAAAGTACATTAAACATTAATTTTAACCTTGTAAATAATTTCTCGATGAAGCATACAGAAGCCCCATTAAATAGGCAATAAAAGCCCGATAAGACAAGCCTTTACAGACTTGCAGACCTTGATTAGAATGATTTTTTAGTGCTTATTTCTTAGCAACAAGGATACTAAACATGAATGACTTTGATTTAGGAGAATAAGCCGTTTGATATCATTTCTTTTAATCGGCCTAACTCTTCTCCTCATTCTATCTTTACTCCTTAAATTTAGAATGTTGACATGGCTCACAACAGGCTCAATTGCAGCTGTGTTTATTCTTATGGCTTCAGGTGTGCTTACCAACTATTTACTAGCAGGACTGCAAAGCTTTCCTTACAAACAGGCTAAGTTAGTCTTTAAATCAAGCAATGCTATTATTTTACTAGGAGGTGGCGTCGCCAATGTCTCAAAAAAAGTACTGCTACCCTCAATGCTGACATATTCGAGGATAACAGCAGCGGCTCAAACTTATCTCGCCTGTAAAAAGGCTGGTAAAAATTGCGTCATCATTACTAGTGGGGGCGATTTAAGGCAGTCTGGCGAATCCGAAGCCCATGTCTATAAAACTGAGTTTATTAAATTAGGCATTAATGCAGATGACATCAAATCCGAGTCCAAGAGCCGTAACACTTACCAGAACGCAGAATTCAGTTCACGCTTAATCAATTCAGCAAACTACAATCAAATTTTCCTAGTAACTTCAGGCATTCACATGCAACGATCATTACTTTCATTTCAACACTTTGGAATTTCAGCTATTCCGGTCGCCTCTGACTTTATGCAGGCAAAAAGTTCAATCTTTGCTCTAGGATATAATTTTTCGCTCACTGATGCCGCTTTGCATGAATATCTTGGAATCATCAAATACCTGTATTTCGACTTCAAGAATGGTCCATTGCACCTGAGTAATTTCATTAACCCTATCAAATCTACGTAAATACACTATCAATCCTTAGGTACTATTCCGATCTTGTTCACCCTCCAAACGATTGTTAGGATGCGTTTCCAAGTTGATATTTGCGAGCAACTTGGAAACTCGATTAGTAAATGTCTTAAATCAAGCGAGGTGTGGCATGAAAAAATTAAATAAAGTTTTTTTAGATAAAGTTAAATTCGGCCTAGTGATTGTTTGTTGCCAGTTCTTATCATTATTAGCTCTGCTGTGCTCAGACCACACCCACTACTTTTTAATCTAATTCAATTAATAACTCAAAAATGCCACAGAAAAGTGGCATTTTTTTGATAACTCGTATTTTGCTGATTCGCTCGTACTCACTAATCACTTTGCAACAGCAGCGTCTTTTCTTTTATCTTCTGCCAAAAACATATACATAGCCGGCACGACAAATAAGGTAAATAAAGTACCAATTGATATACCTGTCGAAATAACCAGACCGATATTAAAGCGGCTCACAGCACCAGCTCCGCTTGCAATAATTAGCGGGATTACGCCTAATACCATTGCAGCTGTAGTCATTAAAATAGGACGCAGTCGAACCGCTGCAGCCATTTGAATAGCTTCTCGTTTTTGTTTGCCTTGTTCTTGCATGTCATTAGCAAATTGCACTATCAAGATTCCGTGCTTACTAATCAGGCCAATTAAAGTAACCAAACCTACTTCACTATAAATATTAAGTGTGGCTCCGCCTAAGCCCAAACTAATAAAAATCAGAGCACCGCAAATAGACATAGGCACACTAATCATCACGATCAAAGGGTCCCTGAAACTTTCAAACAACGCCGCTAATGATAAGAAGATAATAATCAGAGCGAAAATAAAGGTCACAATTAAAGCGTTACCTTCTTTAATGTATTGTCTAGAAGGACCACCATAATCAATAGTGTAGCCTAGCGGTAAAATTTCATCGGCCCAGGCCTGCATACTATTCAGTGCTTGCCCCATAGTAATACCAGGGAAGGGCACTGCGCTGATGGTAGTAGAGTTTAGTTGTTGAAAATGATTGAGTGACTCAGGAACTACTTTTATTTTTAAAGTAGCCACTGTTGCTAAGGGAATAGCTGTGTTATTTGCTTTGATATAATAATTCAAGAGTTGATTATAGTTCAGACGATCCTGGCGAATGATCTGTGGGATCACCTGATATGATCTACCCGAAAAATTAAAGTAATTGATGTAGTTCTCACTCAACGCGGCTTGCAATGAGTTGCCCACATCCTGCATTGTAAGACCCATTAAGGCCATTTTATCTCGATCAAAAGCAATAGTTGTTTGCGCTTGATCAATCTTAAGATCACTATCTATGTAAACAAACATTCCGCTCTCGCGCGCTTTATCCATCAATTGTTGCGAGAACATGTTAATTTGACTAAAAGGCTCGGTAGTATCAATAACAAACTGAATAGGAAGGCCGCTACTACCAGGCAAGGAGGGCAATTGGAAAGCCGCGATTTTAGCGCCTGAGATCTGATTCAACTGGGCCTGGACTAAAGGCTGCAGTTGGTTTGATGTTCGTTCACGCTCATCCCAGGGTTTCAGCACCATACCAACAGTACTAGTATTGAGGCTGCCGGCTCCATTCACTGAGAAAGTATGTTCGGTTTCTGGGAAACTAAAAAACTCATTGCTTACAGCATTCGAATAAATGGCAGTTTGGGCTAAGGGTGCATTAGGTGCCGCGGTCAGCTGCGCAATAATAATTCCCTGATCTTCTTGTGGGGCTAATTCAGATTTGGAACTACTATATAAGAAGTAAATACTAGCTAGAATGATACAGGCAAATACAGCAATAACAGGTAAGTGGTTCAAAGCACGATCAAGAGTCTTTTCATAAGTTTGATCTACTCTTTTAAATTGCCGCTCAACGACCGCCATAAATTTATGTGGTGTATTTTGCACCGGCTTTAAAAATTTGGAGCACATCATCGGTGATAAGCTCAGAGCAATAAGCGCAGAAATAGTAACTGCGCCTGCTAGCGAAAACGCAAATTCAGTGAAGAGGGCGCCCGTTAAGCCACCCATAAAACCAATGGGTACATAAACAGCAATTAAAACCACCGTGATAGCAATAATAGGATTAGCTAATTCTCGCGCTCCTAGTAAAGCAGCTTCTAAAGGAGCTTTTCCTTCTTCAATATGGCGCTGCACATTCTCTACTACAATAATCGCGTCATCCACGACCAAACCAATCGCAAGCACCAAAGCCAATAAAGTCAGCAGGTTAATTGAATAACCAAAACAGAGCATTATAAAAAATGCCCCCAGTAGTGAGAGTGGAATCGCAATCAACGGTATGGTGACTGAGCGTAGCGAACCTAAGAATAAAAAGATCACCACAGTTACAATAGCCAGTGCTTCGAATAATGATTTAACGACTTCATCAATGGAGCTATTCACGAAAGCACTAGAGTCATACACAATGGCGGCTTCTAGACCTTTAGGTAATTGCTTTTGGATCTCAGGAAAGATTTGACGAATTTCGTTAATGACTGTTAGTAAATTAGCCGATGGAGTTAATACAATACCAATGTAAACAGAAGGCTTAGCGTCAAAACTAACTGAGGTGTTGTAATTTTGCGAACCCAAAGAAACTTCACCTAGGTCGCCGAGACGAATAATCGCTCCATCTTGCGCATGCACCACTAATTTACGAAATTCTTCGACACTGTTAAGGCCCGTATCAGCAGTTAAATTTAAAACGAAGGTATCACCATCAGTACGGCCAACAGCGGAAATAAAATCATTCTGGGCTAGCGCCTGTGCTACTTGATCAGCGGTTAAATTGTAGCCTGCGAGCTTAGTAGGATCTAACCATGCTCGTAGAGCGAATGTTCTGCCACCCAAAATCTGGGCTTGCTGAACACCGTTTACGGCTTGAAGTTTAGGCTGTACGACCCGTAATAAGTAGTCAGTCACATTGTTAATTGGCAAAATTTTACTATAAAACCCAATGTACATGGCATCGATTGTTTCGCCGATACTGATAGTAATAACCGGTTGCTGAGCATTTTTAGGCAGTTGATTCAGCACTGCATT
>JBDNGR010000142.1:0-19223 GCA_041689165.1 Coxiellaceae bacterium | reverse complement strand
CGGCTCCTGCTGGCGTTATTTGCGGTGCAAAGTGTCAACTTAAGTGAACTCGCTACAGCCTTTGGTTCAAAGTCGGGTCTTAATTCAAGGTATAGGCAATCAAAGCGTTTTTTTGCTTTTTTTGAATTGGATTACACAGTTTTAGCGTGTTGGATCTTTAAGTTGTTTTTTTGGAACTCCAAGCAATCAAACTCCAACAAGTGCTATACCTGTTTATTTAAGACGTTGGGAAATTGAGTCACTTTTTCAAGGTTTAAAAGGGCTTCGAGCCTGTGTCATGATTTTTTGTCGTGCGCAGAGGAATTAGTGCAGGCCTTTGCCAGCAAAAATCAACGCCCTTAAGGGCGCCTCTATAAATTAGATATTTTGGCTTAAGATGCGGCGCACGTTTTTCGAAAACCGCAGTTTATGTTGGATAAATGAGGATTTGAGAAAAACGTGCCACAAAGTATTAAGACAAAGGAGCAATTTAGAGAGGCGACCTTAATATTTCCTTAATATTCCGCTGCTAAGCTGGAATTAATAAAGAGCAAAAATGAACCCTTAGAGGATCGCAAAATGAGTATATTTAATAAAAAATTGGATGAAATCTTAGCCCGCGTGTCTCTTCAACAACGCCAACGCGACCCAATGGCGGCACTCTTTAAATCGATTCAACAAGAATCAAAAACCCAGCAAACTGAGCAGACCAAACAACCACAACCGGTTGAAACAACTTGCTAAACCGGGTCCTGTCCCTTAGCGCGCTTAGCACCGACCGCTAAGCGCGCCCCCTAAATCAAACTTCAACGGTGAGCGCCCGAAGCACTGCATCAGCAAGTCCGCATTTTTCGGTGCAACATCCCTCACACAACAGTTTTTGCAACTAGCTGGCTGGACGCTCTAGCGCAATCTCGGCATAATCCCTTCCTTTAGCTTCTGTACCCCTCAGCCCTCGAGGGTTGAGGGGTATAACCCCCTACGGGAAATGAATATGAACCTAGCTTTAATCACCCTGCGTAATATTTCCAAATCGTATGAGAATAACCCGATCCTTCAGAACCTGGATTTGGATATTTACAGTGGCGAACTACTGACTTTGCTTGGCCCTTCTGGTTGTGGTAAAACCACCCTACTGCGCATGATTTCGGGTTTTGAAACACCCGATACCGGTACCATTCACATCAAGAACAAAGACGTGACTCATCATTTGCCCACCGAGCGCAATGTCAACATGGTCTTTCAAAGTTATGCTCTATTCCCACATATGACCGTCTTTGAAAATATCGCCTTTGGTTTGGAATGCAAAAAGCTACCTAAAGGGATGATTGCCGAAACGGTGATAAAAACTTTAAAGCGTGTACACCTGTCTGATCTCATAGACCGCAAGCCCCAGCAACTCAGTGGTGGTCAACAACAACGGGTCGCTATCGCGCGGGCCATAGTCATGGAGCCATTGGTATTACTATTAGATGAGCCCTTAAGCGCACTCGATCACAATTTACGTAAAAATATGCGCTTAGAATTAAAAGCTTTGCAACGTGATCTGGGCATTACTTTTATTTTGGTAACGCACGATCAAGAAGAAGCCCTATCTCTTTCTGATCGCATTGTGGTGATGAACGAGGGACTGATTGAACAAATCGGTACACCACGTGAAATTTACGAGGAGCCGAATAGTCTGTATGTGGCGAAATTTATCGGTGAAGTCAATATCTTCAAAACTACGGTTCATGCATTGGCAGAACAAACAATAATCGTCAACATTGCTAACAAAGATTTTAAATTAGCCAATAAAGGGAATTTCCAAGCCGGACAAAAATTAAATATTATCATCCGACCCGAAGATATTGAGGTATGGCATGAATACGAAATTGAGCTTGAAGAAGGTATGCTGCAAGCTGCAGTAGCAGAAGTAACCTACAAAGGCTCGACAGTAGATTTAATTGTTAAGCTCAGTGATGGTCAAAAACTTTTCGCTACTGAATTCTTTGATGAAGATGATGAAGACTTAGAGTACAGCATCGGTGAATCAGTTTTAATTCGTTGGAAATTAGGTTGGGAGGTCGTTCTCGATGATGAAGACGAATAAAATTTTCAAAAATTTTTCCATTAGCCTCGTGAGTTTTTGGCTTAGTTTATTTGCCATTATCCCTATGGGACTCGTCTTTGTTTGCAGCTTTCTGAAATCCAGTGAAAGCTCGATTGTAAGCTTTCATTTTACTTTGTCTAACTACATACAGTTATTTGACGGCATCTATTTTAAAATTTTAGTACGCTCACTTGAGCTGGCCAGTTTATGCAGTTTATTTTGCTTGATCTTGGGCTATCCAGCCGCTTTTATCTTGGCGCGCCTACGTAGCCGCTATAAACCTTTACTACTGCTACTATTGGTCATTCCCTTCTGGACTAGCTCACTCATTCGCAGTTATGCCATGCTGGCCATCTTAAAAACTAAAGGTTTGCTGAATGCATCACTGCTGAGCTTAGGGCTGATTCACCAACCTCTCGAAATTCTTTACACCAATACTGCCGTGTTAATTGGCTGTGTTTATAACTTACTACCGTTTATGATCTTGCCACTGTATGCCAACATTGAAAAACTCGATAATAATTTATTAGATGCCGCACAAGATCTAGGTGCCAATCGCTACAAAACCTTTAAAGATATTATTATTCCACTAACCATGCCCGGCATCATGGCAGGAATTTTATTAGTATTCTTGCCTTCCATTACTTTATTTTATATTCCCACCATTCTGGGTGGTGCTAAAAATTTACTCCTTGGAAATTTAATCGAAAATCAGTTTTTAGTCATGCAAGACTGGCCTGGGGGCGCTGCTACCAGCATTATTCTTACAGTATTAATGATTCCCTTGATTTGGATTCAACAATATTTCTCGAAAAAAGATCAGGAGAAAGACTTGTTATGAAAATATCGGTTAAATCACTTTACTTGAGCAGTCTGTATGTTTTTTTGTATTTGCCTTTGCTGGTTGTGATTGCTTTTTCTTTTAATAGCTCGCCGCATTCTTTACTTTGGCATGGTTTTAGCTGGCAATGGTATGGCCAATTAGTTGATGATTTTGATCTGACGGTGGTTGCCTCCCACTCAGTTTGGATTGGTTTTCTAGCCGCTACTTTTGCGACTGCCATAGGCGCTATCGCATCAGTTAGCTTAGCTTGCTATCAATTTAGATTGAAAAAAACGCTTACTAAAATGCTGTTTATGTTGATCATCATCCCCGATTTAGTATTGGGCATTTCCCTCTTGATCTTGTTTCGTGTGCTCGACATTCCCGCAGGCTTTTGGACCTTGTTGATTGCACACATTACTTTTTGCATTCCCTTTGCCAGCATTACCATAACCAGCCGCATGAATTTACTGAACAAAAATCTTATTGAAGCGGCACGCGACTTAGGCGCACACGATTTTCGGATTTTTCGCAGGATTATTGTGCCTTTGCTGTGGCCGGCGATCGTAGCCAGCTGGCTGCTGTGCTTCACTCTTTCACTCGATGATGTGGTGATCAGTTATTTTGTGAGTGGTCCTGATTACGAGATTTTACCGCTCACTATTTTCTCGATGGTGAAGCTTGGGGTAAATCCAGAAGTAAATGCACTCTGCTCGATTATGTTAGTTCTAAGTTTAATTATTGTAGTCTTGGCCCAACGTGCTCTGAGCAAGAAGTAAAAACTTTATGAGTGAAATTCACTACAAGCCTAAATTAAAAATATTCCGCGGACTGAAGTTTGGACTATTCGCATTCACCGTTCTATTGTTAGTAACAACTCCAATCGCCCTTACTCCTAAAGAAGGTCTGCTCAATATTTATAATTGGTCAAACTACATTCCAAACTCTGTCATTCTTAAATTTGAAAGTGATACAGGGATTAAAGTTAGCTATACCGAATATGACAGCAATGAAACGCTTTATGCCAAATTAAAAACTAATCCTAAACATGGTTATGATGTGATTGTGCCCAGTAGTTATTATGTAGAGCGCATGATTAATCAAAATATGCTGCAAAAAATCGATTTAACTAAAATTAGTAACAGTCATAATTTAAATCCCTTGCTCATGCATAAAAAATTCGATCCTGGTAACGAATATAGCCTTCCCTTCACGTGGGGCACGACGGGCATTTTAGTCAATGATCTTTACTACGATCCGAAGAGCATTAAAATGTGGAATGATTTTTGGAATCCGCGTTTCAAAAACCAATTACTCATTCTCAATGACTCACGCGAAGTTTTTGCTATCGCGCTACATAGTCTTGGGTATTCAGTCAATGACACAAATCCACAACACATTTATGAAGCCTATCTTAAGCTGAAAAAACTCATTCCTAATATTAAGTTATTTGCGGCTGAAGCTATCATTAGCATCTATACCGATGAAGATGCGCGCATAGGCATGGCTTACAATGGCGATGCGTATTCCGCCATCAAGGAAAACCCCCACCTACATTATGTTTTTCCCAAAAACCAAGCCGGGATTTGGATTGATTGTTTTGCCATTCCCAAGAATGCCGCTCACTTAGCGAGCGCCTATCGCTTCATCAACTTTATCTTTCGCCCTGACATTTCAGCGGAAATTGTAAAAGCCCATGGCTATTCTTCTTCAAATTTAGCTGCCATGAAACTATTAGCTGCTGAAATCCGTAACGATCCCATCATCAACCCCGATCCTAAATTATTAGATGGCGCCGAACCGGTGGCTGATGTGGGTAAAGCCAAGATCCTGTATGAACATTATTGGCAGTTATTAAAAATTAGTTCGTAGCTTGGGCGTGGGAGCGGGTCCCCGTGCCCGCCCTCTCGATTGTACATAAATGCCAATCCGCGGGCATGCGCTGCCCAACGGGCGACGTATTTTCTTGCCAGCATCTCAACCGCCCCTGCTCCTAGACTCCCCCTCCCAACTTCACTATCATACGACCCAGCCTTTAAGGAGATATTATGGATTTTTTAAGCAACTACGGCCTATTTTTAGCCAAATTTTTAAGTGTCTTAGTCCTGTTAGTTGCCTTTATTGGGATCTTGCTGCTACTCATGAGCAAAGCTAAGGAACACAGCTTCACCTTGAAACTCAAAATCAAAAAATTGAATGAGCATTATGCTGAAGTCAAAGCCTTATTGCAGACCAGCATTCTCAGCAAGTCACAACTGAAAGAATTAGCCAAAACACAAAAAAAACTTAAGAAAAAACAACGTAGCACTGAAGAACTGAAAACTCGCTTATTTGTCTTAGATTTTGAAGGCGACATTAAAGCCTCTGCCGTACAAGCCTTTAGTGAACTCATCACAGCCATATTACTCAGCGCAGAACCACAGGATGAAGTTTTAATCCGTCTCGAAAGTGGCGGTGGCTTAGTTAATGCTTATGGTTTAGCAGCTTCACAATTGCAACGCTTACGCGATGCCAACATTAAATTGACGGTAGCTGTTGATAAAATCGCTGCAAGCGGCGGTTACATGATGGCCTGTGTGGCCGATAAAATTATTGCAGCACCCTTCGCAGTCATTGGTTCGATCGGTGTGGTGGCACAATTACCGAATTTTCATCGCTTCCTTGAGAAAAACAATATTGATTTTGAGCAAATCACTGCCGGTGAATTTAAGCGCACTCTGACTTTGTTCGGTGAAAATACCGAAAAAGCTCGAGAAAAGATGCAAGATGAGGTCAATGAAACTCAAGATCTGTTCAAGGAGTTTGTTAAAGCGCATCGCCCGACTGTAAATATCGATCAAGTTGCTACGGGTGAACATTGGTTCGCTAAACGTGCTGTCGAATTAGGCTTAGTTGATGAGCTAAAAACGAGTGATGATTACTTATTGGCGGCGCAAAAAAATCGTGCTATTTATGAGTTAGAATACAAAACTAAAGCCTCATTAATGAAGCGACTCGGGATTGGAATTGAATCAATGATAATGCACTTATTACACTATGCACGTACACGCTAAACCGGCCCACAAAGTATTATGTATCGCCGTCGCTATCATTCTTAGCTTTGCTGGAATTGAAGCAATAGGCGCTTGGTGGAGTGGCTCTTTAACTTTGCTGGGTGATGCGGGCCACATGGCTTCCGACTCCGTCGCTTTGGGCATCGCCGCATTTGCTTCGTGGTTTTCACTAAAGCCTCCTTCAGCTAAACATTCCTATGGATTGGGTCGTGCTGAAGTCATTGCCGCCTGGATCAGTAGTTTACTCATGTTATTGATTTCGATTGCGATCATCATTGAAGCCATCGAACGCTTCGAGCATCCCACTCCTGTTAAAGCCACCGCCGTTATTATCATTGGCTTCATTGGCCTGTGCGTTAATTTATGTGTGGCTTGGATGCTTACTCACAGTGCTAAAAGTTTGAATGTGCGCGCGGCCATCTTACACGTTATTTCTGATGCTTTAGGCTCGGTCGCAGCCTTAGGCTCTGGTATCATCATCTATTTCTTTGGCTGGTATAGCATTGACCCCATCCTCTCACTCGTGATTGCTTTGTTGATCATGTTCTCGAGTATTCAGTTGCTTCGAGAAACACTGAGCGTATTAATGGAAGGCGTGCCCGCGCATCTAGACTTGAAGAAGGTCGCTAATGATATGACAAAGATTGACGGTGTTAATACCGTGCATGATTTACATATCTGGACGCTGTCTTCTGGTATGGTGGTACTATCGGCGCATGTCGATATTGACCATATGGAAAATTGGTCGATTATTTTAAAAAATATATCGCGAGTATTGCGTAATGAATATGAAATTGAGCATGTTACTTTACAACCTGAAGTTGCGGTTCAAGTCTTAAAATATCATCCCAAATCGGAGTATCATCAACATGCTAAAAAGCCTTGATTGGGAATTAAGTGTCTCTCTCGCCAATGGTGATGAAGATACGGCTGAAATGCTTTTAGAAATGATGCGCGAGCAACTACCTGAATTCAAAGTTCTGTTGCTACAAAGCTTCGAAACACATCACATCGAAGATCTGATCCGCCACGCGCATAAACTACATGGTGGCTGCTGTTATTGTGGTGTGCCGCAACTAAAAAAATTAATTCGTAGTTTAGAAATTCAAGCTAAAGAACAACCACCAGCATTAGACCCTAATTTATTCCACGAAACCATTGCAGAAATCGATCAAGTCATTGAATGCTTGAATCGTAAAGACTATAGAAGCTAATGAACGTTAATCCAGACGAAATAAAAAAATTCGATGCGCTAGCTGAAGGATGGTGGGATCCGAAAGGTCCTATGCAAGCCTTGCATCAACTCAATCCATTACGCTTAGCCTTTGTAAAAAAATATACCGATCTATTAGGCCTAAAGCTGTTAGATGTCGGCTGCGGCGCTGGCATTTTCTCCGAAGCTTTAGCTAAAGAAGGCGCTCGCGTGACTGGGATCGATCTAAGCCCCGCTGTTCTTAAAGCGGCTCGCGAACATGCAGAAGCACACAATTTACCGATAGATTATCAAGAAGTAGCGATTGAAAACTTCGCGCCCACCGAAGCTTTTGATGTTGTTACTTGCATGGAATTATTGGAGCATGTACCCAATCCTGCTGAACTCATCAGTCATTGCGCACGCTTGGTTAAGCCTGGTGGCCTGCTATTTTTCTCTAGCCTTAATCGCAATTTAAAATCCTATGCCTTAGCTATATTGGGCGCCGAATATATTCTCGGCATGCTACCGCGCGGCACTCACAACTACGCACAATTTATCAAACCCTCTGAACTGCGCCAGTGGGCAAGCGCTGCCGATTTAAGCCTGGTTGACTTACAAGGAATCCGTTATCATCCTTTCCAACAAAATTTTAGCTTAAGTACTGATGTTGCAGTCAACTATATGATGTGTTTTCGCCATGCCAATTAATGCTGTACTTTTTGATCTTGACGGGACCCTGTTCGATACCGCTCCTGATATTATCGATGCGCTAAATCGAGTCTTACAACATCATGGTCGTGATACCGTCAGTCTCGAGTTGCTGCGCTCACGCATCAATGGCGGCAGTCTTGCCTTGCTAGGACATACTTTCAACATTGACGAGCATCATCCTGATTTCGCCCCTCTCAAAGAACAATTATTAAGCCACTATGCGGATATCACTGACTATAAAAGCCTTGTTTTTACAGGCATGCCCGAATTGTTAGACTACTTGGACGCTAACGATATGCCATGGGGCATCGTCACCAATCGCTATACCAAACTCGCCCAACCTTTAGTGAAACATTTCGGATTGGCAGAGCGTGCACAATGCTTGGTGGGTGCCGATTTAGTTGAACAACCCAAACCTGATCCAGGCTCCTTGTTACTTGCCTGTGATTTGTTAAAAATTAATCCTAAAGAAACTTTGTATGTGGGTGATAGCCTCACCGACATCCAAGCCGCTCATGCCGCCGGAATGACCGCAATGCTAGCACTATATGGTTATATTCCAGCCAAAGAAGATCCAATTACCTGGGGCGCTGATTACTACGTCAATAATCCGCAAGAAATTTTGGAATGTTTGAGTGCTATTCAAAAATAATCTCTCCAACTTAATCGCTCGTCAGCCACGCTATTCTGAAGCAACACAATTATTAAGCTGGATTTTTGTTATCACAGCCTTGCGCGTGTTTTTCATGGCTTTCAATGGCCGCGAGCTGATGGTTGATGAAGCCCAATATTGGGCCTGGAGCCAAAAATTAGCCTGGGGTTATCACTCCAAGCCACCAATGATTGCATGGCTCATTGCTACAAGTACTCACTTTTTAGGCCATTCCGAATTCGCCATTCGTTTCTTTTCCCCATTTAGCTATGCCATCGGCAGCTATTTTGTATTTTTAACAGCAAAGGAAGTCTACGATTTACGTAGCGCATTTTGGGCAGGCTTAAGTTGGCTCTTATTACCAGCCGTTAGCCTATCCGCTAGCATTATCTCGACTGATCCTTTTTTATTAATGTTTGAAGCCATTGCACTCTACTGTTTTGTACGTGCGTTAAAACAAGATACTTTAACAAGCTGGCTGTACCTTGGCTTGTTTCTAGGTTTAAGCTTGCTCTGCAAATACACGGCCTTGTTGTTACTAGTTTCACCGCTGATTTTTCTGGCTTGGTCCAAGCGATATCGGCCGCTGTTAGCAAAGCCTGGCATCTACTTGGCTCTCACACTCAGTCTTTTGCTATTACTACCCAATTTCTGGTGGAATATGCAACATCACTTTCTGAGTATTCAACATGTGGTACAGCACAATATTGCACTTGATCAAGCCAGCTTCCATCCCTTGCGTTTATTAGGTTTTTGGGCGGCACAAGTAGGAATCGCCGGACCATTTTTTCTCCTCGCTTTCATTTCACTCATCTACCAATATCGTGGCTTACCCAAAAAGGACAACGATAAGCTATGGCTAAGCTTTATCTTACCCATTTTCTGCGTGGTATCTGTTGAAGAATTCTTAGTCCACGGCTATGACAATTGGGCCGCGATTATGTATATACCGCTGGTGATCTGGCTAAGCCATTACTTAATTACAAGTAAACACATTAACCTCTTAAAATGGAATTTAAGTGTCAGTTTGCTTATCTTGGTCTTAGCTTATGCTTTCGAATTAACAATGCATTTCTGTGATTGGCAACTTTATAATCGCGTCAATTTGTATAAGCGTCAAAATGGTTGGCACCAAACTCAAGCAGAAATGCGGCCCTTACGTCAATACTATCAAAACGATAAGTACTTGCTAGACGGCAGAAATATTTTCTTCAAAAGCCTGTACTATCTACAGCTGAATCCTAGTAATGCTTATCTGTGGAATGCAGGTGGCAATCAAAATCAATACAACTTAAGCACGCATTTAGAAGATGCGGCAGGACAAAACTTTATTTTTATCACTAATAATCCTGGTGACACTGGACTCTATCAACACTTTCAGTCACACAAGCTGATCAAAGAAATAAATCTACCTGTGAGTAAAGATAAAACAGAGCGACTATATTGGATTTTCTTAAAAAACTATCGCCCTATCATTGAGTAAATCATGTTAGCTACAGCGCTAAAAATCGCCATTTCCATCGCTTTTCTAGTCGCATTATTTCACCAAGTGCCCCTTCATGAGTTAAAACCTTATTTCGACAAGATGAGAATTGGTTATTTCTTCTTGGCTCTTTCCGTAGTATTTACCGGCAATTTTCTGGCGGCTATTCGCTGGTTCTTGATTATGAGGAATCTAAATTACCCCGCAAAACTAGGTTTTTATTTAAAACAATCACTCATTGGGGTTATGTTCAATCAAGTTTTGCCTACCAGTATTGGTGGCGATGCTTATAAAATTGTCGCGCTACACAAGCTTAAATCAGGAAAACGGATGGCAAGCTTAGCGGTCTTAATTGATCGACTTTATGGCTTGACAGGTCTTATTTTAATCAGCGCTTTTACACGGCCTCTGGCTCATGAAATTATGCCGAAGGCTATCTTTATTGCGATTTTTTCGGTCAATCTTGCTTTCTGTTTCGGCTTTGCTGTTTTGCTATCTCTCTCCCTCTTAAAAATATCTTTCCAGCATTTCAGTTTAAAAATTATTTCCGACTTTGCTCATCACTTTTACCATTCTGTCTCTTCAAAATGCGATTTTTTGCTCAAAGCAGTACTAGCCTTGCTCCCCAACCTGCTCACCATATCTGCTTTCAGTTTGCTGGCCACAACACAAAACATAAGTCTAGGCTTCGCAAGCTTTGCCATCATCATCCCCTCATTATTGCTACTCTCAATGTTGCCAATTAGCTTAGGTGGCTGGGGCTTACGTGAGGGCGCAATGGTATTTTTAGGTGGTTTAATTGGTCTTGGCAAAGCGGAAGCGCTCGCAATCGCATTGCTGTTTGGATTTGCCACTTTGCTGACAAGCATTCCTGGTTTATGTTTATATTTGCTTCAGACTCACTCCAGAGGCATTAGTCCGCGCTCTACCAGCTCATGAACATTCTTCGATAAATTTTTAACTTCTTTGATACGTTGCAATTCAGTACGCATTAAGCTTTGTCTATTTTCATCCAAATTCTTCCAGCGCAATAGCGGCTCAACGAGGCGGGCGGCTAATTGCGGGTTAAAGCTATCGACTTGAATAACACAATCTGCCAAGAAACGATAAGCCTCGCCATTTGCTTGGTGAAAGCGCGCTTGATTAGCCGTAAAACTGCTCACTAAAGCACGGACCTTATTGGGATTCTTAAGGTCAAAGGCTGGATGTACTACTAATTTTTTAACTTCGCTTAAAGTGCTTTCCAAATTAGAACTCGCTTGTAGCGTCAACCATTTATCGACAACTAAAGGCTCACCCTGCCAGCTCGCATAAAATTCAGTTAAAGCCCGTTCACGCACCGCGATATCATGATCATTCAAAGCCAATAAAGCACCCATGGTATCCGTCATATTATTAGAATGATGGAATTGATCTAAAGCAAATTTTTGATAACGATCGTTATGCGCAAGCATTAAATAATACAAACAAAGATTTTTAAGTGCTCGCTCGCCTACTGCCTGCACCTGATACTCATAAGGCTGTGTTTGATTGTGCCGTTGATACTGCGTTAAAAACTGTGGCTCAAGGCGATGCGCTAGCTCTTGCTTCAACCATTCACGTGCGGCATGAATAGCTTCAATGTCAACCCGCGACATTTGCTGTGCCAAGTAGTTTTCTGAAGGTAAAATAAGCAACTTCTCAAGCAAGATCCCATCCGGTTGCGCGTCTTCTAATAATTTAGCGAATAAGCGCACCCAAGCTGGATCGAGCTCGAGCTCTTTGCCTTGTTGCCATTCTGTGATCAAGCCCAATAATAAATCGGTACTAGCACGTTGTGCCGCATCCCAACGATTAAAAATATCGCTGTCATGTTCAACCAGCCACAATAATTCAGGCATGCTATAGGGATATTTTAAAATAACCGGAGCCGAGAAATTGCGTAACAAAGAAGGAATCGGTGCCTTATCAATATTCACAAAACAGTATTCTTGATTTTCAGCTTTAATATCTAAAACGCGAACCCCTGACCCGGCTTGTACTTCATTTTTAAGTTGCAAAGCTAGCTCGTTACCCTGCTCATCTAATAAAGCGATTGTTAATGGGATGTGCAAGATTTCTTTGGTTTTTTGATCAGCTGTTGGCAAACAAATTTGTTTCACTTGTAACGTATAAGTTTTTTGCTCAGCATCAAATCGGCTACTGACTTCCAAAATAGGTGTACCGCTTTGGCTATACCAGCGTCTAAACTGAGTTAAATCAACACCCGAGGCATCTTCCATCGCTTTAACAAATTCTTCAGTGGTAACGGCTTGGCCATCGTGTCGCGTAAAATATAGATCCATCCCTTTGCGGAAATTAACTTTACCCAGCAGCGTTTCTATCATACGGATAACTTCAGCGCCTTTGTCATAAACAGTGACCGTATAAAAATTATTAATCTCAATATAGTGATCAGGACGAATCGGATGCGCCATCGGACTGGCATCCTGCACAAACTGTGCATTACGCATGGTGTTTGCCGCATACACCCGATTTAACAAAGCTGAGCCCATATCCATTGAAAAGTTTTGATCTCGGAAAACCGTCAAGCCTTCTTTGAGAGTAATTTGAAACCAATCACGACAGGTAATGCGATTACCCGTCCAGTTGTGAAAATATTCATGTGCTATGACTCGTTCAATACCCCAATAATCAGTATCAGTGGCCGATTTTGGATTAGCGAGTACATATTTAGTATTGAAAATATTAAGACCTTTATTCTCCATGGCGCCCATGTTGAAATCGCCCACCGCCACAATCATGTATTGATCTAAATCATATTCACGACCATAACGTTCTTCATCCCAGCGCATCGCGCGCTGCAAAGACTTCATTGCGAAATGGGCTAAAGGCAAATTGCCCTTCTCCACATAGACACGCAACAAAATCGAACGATTAGAACAGGTACTAAAGTGATCTTGCAAAAATTCAAAATTACCCGCTACTAAAGCAAATAAATAACAGGGTTTAAGAGAGGGATCTTCCCAAAGAGCCCAATGACGATTGTTTGGCAAATCTTTTTCTTCAATTAAATTACCATTCGATAATAAAACGGGATAGCGTTTTTTATCAGCACTAATCGCCACGCGATAATGTGACATCACATCTGGACGATCCGGAAAATAAGTAATGCGTCTAAAGCCTTCAGCTTCACATTGCGTACAATAATTACCATTGGATTGATACAGGCCCGTGAGACTTTTGTTATTTTTAGGATCGATGCTCACGTGTGTTTCAAGCATAAATTGCTCAGGAACATTCGGAATTCGCAACCAATGAGCATCAATTTGGTATTGATCTTTAGGCAAAATTTTACCATCTATACTGATGGCGTTAAGCTTGAGCTCCTCACCATTCAACTCGAGCGGCAGATCTCGCTCAGCACGCGCCGGATTACGACGAATATTTAAAATCGAACGAAGCTCCGTTTGCTCCTCGTTGAGATCCACATGCAGCTGCACTTGATCAATCAAGAAAGCAGGGGCTTTATAATCTTTTAAATAAATTAGCTTGTTCTGATCGTTCATGCTGGCTCCTTAGTCGAATTTACTCTGGCTAAGATAGCTGGATCGGGCGGTACTGGCAAATGGTTGAAGTCGAAATCGCAATAGATGCGATTTTAATTTACTTTTGGGGGGATTGTGATAAAAAGGGATTTTGATTAACTCGACGTATAGTTCAAGGCATTAATGGATATCTACACCCTCGCCTCCATCATTTTCAGCTCTGCGTTGTTGGTGGGTTATCTGGGCCATCGTTTACTCAAGCTTCAGACTTCGATTGCGATCATGTCAGCCGCATTATTGCTCTCGCTGACCCTGATTACGCTCAAACATTTTGGTTATAACGGTCTCTCGCAAAATACCATCGACCTCTTAACTCGCGCTGATTTTAGCGGCTTACTGCTAAACGGTATGTTGAGCTTTTTGCTGTTCGCTGGTGCTATGTCGATGGACATCGCTGCTCTAAAAAACAATCGCTGGGAGATTTTGACACTCTCCTCGATCAGCACCCTGATCTCGTTCTTTTTGATCGGCTTTTCCACCTATTATTTACTCAACTCGTTCGGCATTCATCTTAGCTTAATTTACTGCTTACTCTTTGGTGCCCTCATTTCTCCCACCGACCCTATCGCGGTTATCGCCAACTTACGCAAGATCAAAGCACCCAAACAGCTGGAAGTTTGTATAGCCGGCGAATCTTTATTTAATGACGGCGTGGGCATCGTACTCTTCGTCAGCTGCTTCTCTTTAGCCGTGAACAATGATCACCCTACTTTCTCCCAAATTGGTCAATTGTTCTTCCAACAAGTACTAGGCGGGGTAGGCTTTGGTTTACTTTTGGGGTGGTTAATGCGCTGGTTGATTAAGAACAGTGACGAACGACGCTTAGCCATCTTTGGAACCTTAGCCTGTGTGTCTGGCGGCTATAGCTTCGCTTCTTTTATAAATATCTCAGGTCCACTCGCGATGGTCGTTGCAGGCTTAATGGTGAGTAGTTTCGCGCATCAATCCGATATTTCACCCCGTATCAGCGAAGCTTTGGAATTGGTGTGGGAATTAATTGAAGAATCATTAAATGCCATTCTGTTCTTGTTACTAGGCTTTGAAGTCTTAGTGCTCGATACCAAACAAGTGCACCTCACGATCATTGCCATCGTCGTGATAATGGTCTTAGTCATCCGCTGGATCAGTGTCGCCTTCCCCTTGTTATTCTTCCGCATCAAACGCAAATATCCGCGCTACATGATCTCAAGCTTAGTATGGGGCGGTATTCGCGGCGGTTTAGCAGTCGCCTTAGTACTATCACTACCCGATGATCCTTCCCGCAATATCATTCTTGGCCTTACTTATGGCGTAGTGGTGTTTGGCATTATCGTACAAGGCCTTAGCATCAACCCTCTCGTGCGTTTGATGGAACGGCAATTGAAGTAGCATCTTCTTCCATCTAAGCAATCAGTGGACCACAGCACTTTCATGAAATAATTTAATTCATAGGCTTATGGGCTTGAACTTGAACTTGAGCTTCGACTTATTGCTTATCAGAGAAGATACGATAATTTCACCAGCGGCTTTCGCTTTCGTTATACAAGAACGAAGTCCTGATTTTTTATCAGTTCGATGTATGCGTAGCAAATAGCATTGATGTGCAGTTGAGAGGGCAACCACGGGGGGATTGCCCCTACAGCCCAGTGGTGGCAATGTAACATCGCTATAGCAACTGTCTTGATGCTTAGCTTCAAGACAGTTGCTACGCTTGTGAGTCCGCGAAGATGCGCTGCCCAACATCCGATGCATAATCAGTGTAATTTCAATTCCAAACACACTTCCCTGAAGTTTTCTGAATTTTTGCCAGCAGCTGTTGATGCAATGCTAGCTCTTCTGCATTTGGCTGAATAAGAGGCAAGCTTTGACGATTAGCGTCCAAATGTCGCTGTTTTTTAGTTGCTGGCATGACACCGCTTTCATTCGTTTCTTCTTGAAATAAACCGGCTTGACCGCCTGTCATGAATAAATAAACTTGAGCCAGTAATTGCGCATCAAGTAAAGCGCCGTGTAGCTCACGATTGCTATTATCCACTTTGTAGCGCTGACACAATGCATCCAAGCTATTACGTTGCCCTGGATGTTTACGGCGTGCCAACAGCAATGTATCGATGACTGTACAAATATCGGTAATGCTGTCAGCTCGATCCAATAATGAAAGTTCGTGATTCAAAAAACCAATATCAAAGGCTGCGTTATGAATAATTAATTCCGCATCGCTAACAAAATCCAAGAAGTCGTCGACAACTTCAGCAAAGCGGGGTTTGTCTTTTAAAAATTCAGTCGTAATACCATGCACATTGACCGCACCTGCATCAATCTCACGATCCGGATTTAAATAAATATGAAAATGTCGATCGCTTAGACGTCGATTAATCATTTCCACACAACCGATTTCAATGATGCGATGGCCGTGCGCAGGATCTAAGCCGGTGGTTTCGGTATCGAGAATAATTTGTCGTATGCTCATATTTTCCCTAGGCTGATTTACCCAACATCTCATCAATCGCTTTATTCGCTAATTGATCAGCAATTTCATTTTCCGGGTGACCGCTATGACCCTTCACCCAGCACCATTCTATTTGATGTGGCGCGGTCAGTTCGAGTAAACGTTGCCATAAATCAACATTCTTAACGGGTTTTTTATGACTGGTTTTCCAAGCGGAACGCTGCCACTGCTTCACCCATTCCGTTATACCTTTACGCAGATATTGCGAATCCGTGGTTAAACATAATTGACACGGGCGTTTTAAGCTAGCCAAAGCTTCAATAGCCGCCATTAATTCCATACGATTGTTAGTCGTCAGATTTTCGGCGCCATACAGATGGCGTTCGTGTGCTCCCCAACGTAATAAAGCACCCCAGCCACCGATGCCGGGATTCCCACGACAAGCGCCATCCGTAAAAATTTCAACTATTTCATTCATAACGCTGATTCTGCAATACAGCCAAGCTAGGTTTAGCTAACCACTCCACTGGCATCAGTGGCGCGAATTCTTCTTTCTTAACACACAAAATGGAAACAGCACCGGCCTGCGGACAAAGCCAGGCAAGCAACTTTTCCCACCAAGCTTTTTTTGAGGGCACTTTAGCACCCGGCAGGCGAAAGCACACACTATAACGATCAATTTCACCAAAACCAACCACCTGCAATACTTCCATGATGCGATAAGTTGACCACCATTTAGCATGGCGCAAAATACGTTGTCGAACTAAGTTAATTCGCCAAAAAAGCCCTAGACCCGCGGTGTTGAAAGAAAGGATCACCAACACTCCCTCGGGCTTTAACGCCTGATAAATCTCTTTTAAGAGCTCTTCGGGATTACGCGCGGCTTCTAGTAAATGGGGCAAGAGAATTAAATCGACGCTATTCGGTTGTAAAGCAAGCTCTTGATAATTCAACTGCATGGAACTTGCGTCCTCAAACGCACCCCCCGATTCACTCAAGCATACTTGATGAATAATGGGGCTTACAGCACGCAATGTTTTGGCACGCGGTCCGCCTATCTGCACTAAATGATCGCCCCATTTGGAGCCGATGATAGCCGCTAAGCCACGAGCCTCTGCTTTTAGCAGCTCATGTCCCACAGGGCTACTGAACCATGCATCGAGAGTAAATTTAGTTTTCGACATTTTGAGCGGCGCCTAAAGTCAAATTTGCATCCATCATAGCCTATCCCAAGCAATGGCCGCAAAGCTTTAAACTCTGGCTTGCTGATATGTTCATTTCACCTTAACATGCCAGCATGATAAAACGTGCCCTAGGAATTTTATGTTTAGGCTTATTAATCGGCCTAAGCTTAGCAGGATGCTCAACCCGTGCTTCTTATGACTTCACAAATCAAGGTCGCTGGGGTGGTGGCAAGAGTGTTTGGCGCGACATGGCCCCCCATTTACGCCTCGCCTCTCGTTCTGATCTCGCTCATTCACAAGCGCAAATTAACTGGCTAGTTCGTCACCAAGCTTATATTGAACACACGAACACGAATTCAGCTCCTTATGTTTATTATATTTACCAACAAACTCGCAAACGTGGCATGCCTGCCGAGCTCGCTCTGCTACCAATGATTGAAAGTGCGTATAACCCCTTCGTTTATTCTCGCTCGGGAGCAACTGGTCTATGGCAAATGATGCCAGGCACCGCTTCTGGTTTTGGTTTACAAATTAATTGGTGGTATGACGGCCGACGCGATATTGTTGCCTCGACCAATGCGGCCCTCAACTATCTGCAATACTTGCATCGCTTATTTGGTAATTGGTTGCTGGCTATTGCCGCTTATAATTCCGGCGAAGGCACCGTCGCTGCCGCTATTCGACACAATCAAGCTTTACATCGCAACACTGATTTCTGGTCATTACCTTTGCCGCTTGAAACTCGCGCTTATGTGCCACAACTTTTGGCGTGGGCCGCGATCGTTAAAAACCCACATCACTATGGTGTGCAATTAGTTGATGTGCCTAGCCACCAAGCTTTCGGAGTAGTACGAGTCAATCGACCTTTAGAAATTAAAGACGTCGCTAACATGGCGCATATTAATACCGAAGTGGTGCATCAATTAAACCCTGGATTTAGACGTTCTACCACTCACCCAGATCGTAGCTACAATCTACTTTTGCCTAGAGAAAGTGTGGAAATATTTAAACTAGAAGTGGCTCGTGCACCAAAGCCTAGCAACGCCACCCAATGGGTGTATCACACCGTCACGCGTGGTGAGACCTTAAGCTCAATTGCTCGCAAATATAACACTAGCGCTAAAGCGCTTGCACAAACCAATCACTTAACCGGTTATGTGGTTCACCCCAATCAGAAATTATTAATTCGTAAAACCACCGCAGCAACCAAGCGCGTCGTCACCGAAAATGCACGCTACGGCGCTGATCATGTACCCGGTCCCCAACAGCAAGTACATACAGTCGGGCGCGGTGATTCTTTAACTAAGATTGCACATCGTTATGGTGTGGGTGAACGTCAGATTCAATATTGGAATGGTTTAGGTCGTGGTGAAGCGCCGCATCTGAATCAAAAATTAGTATTGTGGTTAAAGCATCCGATTCGTTCATATCGCGCTTATCAAAGTAGTCGCAGGACTCTACGCTATCAAGTCAAAGCCGGTGATACTTTAGGACGTGTTGCGCAACGCTTTCATGTTTCCACCCATGCGCTGCAAACAGCGAATGGCTTAAAAGGCACTGCGATTCGCAAAAATCAGTGGCTGATCATTCCAGGAAAAGCCACAAGCGCTGTTGCTAAAAACGATACTCGTCATGTTAGGGCTAAAAATAGCTCTCACACCCGAACTATTCGTGTCAAACGCGGACAAACTTTGTATGCCATCAGTCGTCAATATGGTGTAAGCCCTCAACAACTTACTAGCTGGAATCATTTATCAAAGAATAGCGCTTTGAAAGTGGGCCAAGTCTTAGTCATTCACTAAACAAACCGCAACCGCTTCCACTTGGAGAGGCAGCATTAACTAGCAGACCGCTCATTTCTGTTAACACCAGAGCTATACCCATCGTAGCTCAAGATGCAAACCTAGGGTTTCAGCTGCGAGAAATTGAGGCGTTCTGATTGAGCAAAAAGCGAGGAATAGTTATTCTATTCCTTCGCTTTTGCGGAATGTCATCGGGCCACTGCTCGCAAGCTGAAACTTAAAACTTCGCATCTT
>JBDNGR010000141.1:0-2720 GCA_041689165.1 Coxiellaceae bacterium | reverse complement strand
TTTATCAGCTCGCTGATACAGCTCATTGGTTACGATTCGCTGAAAGTTTACAAAAAACCAAAGCTTTAGTGGAAGCTTCGAATAATTTGAATGTGCAAATGTTGCTAGAAAATCTCTTGGTGAAAATGTGAGTCGTTGTTAGTGAAGTCCAGTTCTGAGGCTGTCACACCCCGTTGTTGTCATCCCGGCATGGATGCCGGGACCCAGGTGCCATGGACGGTAATTAAAGCTGGCTGGGTATTTATTTAACAGAATCGATGTTGTTTTAACCTAAAAACAGCAGCGCTATATACCAATTTATTCTGAGCTATAGCTCGCTCATTTACCTGAGATGACAACGAAAAAACATTAGGAGCTTATATGATCGATTCACATTGCCATTTAAACATGTTGGACTTGTCCGCCTATGACGGTGATTTGGCAAAACTCATCACCGAAACAACGGCTAGTGGCGTTGAAAAAATGCTGTGTGTGGGTGTGGATATAGAACATGCACAGGAAGTCATTCAAATTGCAGAACGCTTTCCGAGTGTCTATGCGAGTGTCGGTTTTCATCCAGGGGACTTAGCTGAATTCGTATTAAAAGAACAAGATCTGCTTTCATTGGCGCAACATCCGAAAGTCATTGCTATTGGCGAAACTGGCCTTGATTATTACTATCCCGATCATAATGCAGCAATTCAAAAAGATCGTTTTCGTATACAAATCGAATTAGCCAAAAAACTCAAAAAGCCACTGATCATTCACACTCGCCAAGCTCAAGAAGATACCATTAACATAATGCGTGAAATGAACGCACAGGAAGCGGGTGGTGTAATGCATTGCTTCACTGAAGATTTAAGCATGGCACAACAAGCCATCGAGCTCGGTTTCTACATTTCGATTTCAGGGATTGTCACTTTCAAAAATGCTAAGCAAGTACAAGAAGTAGCGACACAAATTCCGCTCGAACGTTTACTCATCGAAACTGATGCGCCTTATCTTGCCCCCGTTCCATTTCGTGGTAAAAAAAATGAACCTAAATTCGTGCACTATGTTGCAGAATTTATTGCCGGTCTGCGTCAAGTGCGTGTAGCTGAAATCGAAAAAATCACTACAGACAACTTTAATCACCTGTTTAAGTGTGACACCCCAGGTTAAATTATCAAGCTTTGGTGCTGGCGGCTGCAGAGTTATGTGTGGTGGTTTAGGTTGCAATAGATCGGCAAAAACAGTCTCTACGCTGCGGTGTTAGTTTCTAATACTGAACTAACTAAATTGGAAGTTAACAATGAGGCGGGAAAATAAATCGGATGTTGGGCAGCGCAAGAGACATATGAATGTCGCAAGCTCAGGCACCCGCTTCTAAACCAAAAGCTCACGCATCTTAGCTCTGATCATATCAATCGCAATGCGATTTTCACCACCACGAGGCACGATAATATCAGCATAGTGTTTAGAGGGTTCAATAAACTGAAAATACATGGGCCGTACAGTTTGCTCATATTGCCCTAAAACAGAATCGAGTGAGCGTTGGCGTTCAACCACATCGCGACGAATGCGTCTAATTAAACAAATGTCTAAAGGAGTGTCGACAAAAATCTTGATATCCATGAGTTCGCGTAAATTTGCTTCTGCGAACAGCAAAATGCCTTCTAGAATAATAATGCGATACTGACCTACTTCACGCGTTTTATCACTACGCAAATGCTGAGTATAGTCATAATAGGGTACCAGCACATTTTTGCCATTTTGCAGTTGATGAATATGTTCGCAGAGTAAACTGTGTTCATAAGCTTCAGGGTGGTCGTAATTTAGCTCGCAGCGTTCGTCGTAGCTCAAATCGGTTCTGTTCTTATAATAAGAATCTTCATCAATAATGACGACTTGCTTAGAGCCTAGTTCTTGGCAGAGGGTATTCGCAAGCAGTGTTTTGCCGCAGGCAGAGGCGCCTGATATACCGATGATGATCGTCTTATGCATAATTTCCTCCTTTTAGCAGTACGTAGACCGCGCCACGTCCGCCATGTTTAGCTTGGCATGAAGCAAAGGCTAGTACCGCTGCTTGTTCACGCAACCATTCGTTTAATAAACTCTTTAGTATCGCTTTGCCATCTTTGGAGAAATGGCCCTTGCCATGAATGACTAATACCCATTTGAGTCCGCGAGCCTGCGCATTCTCTAAGAATTGTTGGCAAGCTTCAATAGCTTCATAAGATTTTAAGTGGTGAAGATCTAAACGTGCTTCAATTTTTATTTTTCCCTGTCGTAGCTGCTTGAGAGTTTTATGCGCTAATCCGCTGCGTACAAAAAATAATTCATCTTCAGCGGCACATTCATGCAATCCATCGGGGTAAAAAGCTGGTGCTACAGAGTGATTGATGGGTGAAGAAATTGGCGCAGTTGATGTTTTATGGGGAAAATGCAGCTTGTCTTGTTTGAGTGGCTGAATATTTGCGCAGCTTTGCCGGAATAGGGCGCTTTCCTCGGGGCTTAGTCTGGGCTTTTTCATCGGCTATGCTTGAAATCAGGGTGTCTGTTGTAGGCTAGAGGGTATCATGTGTTTTAGTACTTGAGCTACAATAGCGCCCCTTAAGGGGTTATATACCCATCGCACCTCAAGATGCGAAGTTTTAAGTTTCAGCTTGCGAGCAGTAGCCCGATGAGGATTGAGCAAAAGCGAAGGAATAGTTGGGCTCTTTCGAGCTTTTGTGATTGAGGAAGCGGGCTAATGCGACCTC
>JBDNGR010000140.1:0-2351 GCA_041689165.1 Coxiellaceae bacterium | reverse complement strand
GGTGAAGCGATTCGGCTTGGTTTCCCATAGCTATTTGCTTCCCAAGGTTGAGTAAAGTTGGGGACATTTAAGTTTGAAACAGAAAAGCCAGTTAAACCGGCTTTTGGTTTAGAGCCGCTTCCTGTTGCACCTTCATCACGAATCTCTCCACCTGCTCCAGTTGCCGCGCCTGCAAACGGAGAAATTGCCGTTGGGTGATTATGTGTTTCAACCTTCATCAAGTAGTGCATTTCTTCTTCTACATAGCTATACGCGCCATTGGCTTTTGGGTAAAAACGTTTAGTGGTTTCACCCGTTTTTTGACCTGCCACGATTGAAGAGTTATCCGAATACGCAACAATAGTGTTTCCAGGATTTAGCTTGTGTGTATTACGTATCATTGCAAAAAGCGACATGGTTTGCACTTCGCCATCAATCACCCAATCCGCATTAAAAATCTTATGTCGACAATGCTCCGAGTTTGCTTGGGCAAACATCATCAACTCTACATCGGTTGGGTTACGTTTGATTTTAGTGAAATTGTAAAAAAGATAATCCACTTCATCTGGCGACAATGCCAAGCCCATATCAATATTCGATTTATTAAGTGCAGCTTTGCCACCTTGCAGAATATCTACCGTACTTAATGGCGCAGGGCTATCGGTGTGGAAGAGTTTTTTCGCATCTTGTAAATCCGGGAATAATGACTCAGTCATGCGATCATGAATCAAAGGCAATATTAGCAGACGCTCAGCAGAAGTTAAAGCTTGGCCGTTTTTAGTTTCTACGTAATAAGCAATCCCGCGCTCTACACGCTGAATTTCAGACAAACCACAGTGCTGCACAATATCTGTAGCACGTGATGCCCATGGAGAAATCGTACCCAATCTAGGCAATACTAAAATTAAATCACCTTTGGCATCTTCAGCCTTCATGCTTGGGCCGTATGTTAAAATTTGATTTAGTGTGTTTTGTTGCTGCGCAGTTAATGCTTTATACATCCAGGCAAAATGCCAAAACTCAGCATACAAATGCCCGATATTCGGACAAATTTCATTCAATTTATTTTGAATTTTTTCAATTCGAAAAGGTGACAAAGCAGCGCTACCACGCAGGCTAATCATTTGAGGGGTGGCGTTAGATTGACTCATTAAAACTCAGCTAAATATCAATAACGTGAATAAAGCAGAATTTTAGCAGATTAGTGACAATTAAGCCGCTTAAATGCTTTACTACATATAAGTTTAAATTAATGGGACTAACGCTTACGATAACCAATAAAATAAATAATGGCTGTCCCTTTGATTCAAAACATGAAAAATGTAAAATTACCCTCACGGCACTATCACTTAGGGAGAATTTAATATGTTTCCAGAATATCGCGACTTAATCACCCAACTTAAACATTCGGATAAGCACTTTAATCGTTTGTTCGATTGACATAATGAAATCGACCAAAAGATTAAAAATTTAGAGGCACCTATTGAAATAGATGGTCATGATAAGATCGAGAGTCTCAAAAAAGAAAAACTCCATCTCAAAGATGAAATATACTCAATCCTACAGAAAGCTAGCAAAGCCTGATTTATATTAACGAAAGGACTCTAGCGTCCTTTTTATCAGGTGAATAGTGCTTATACTGCTTTTGGTTTTTGGTGGTGATTAACAACGCGTCGATGTTGTTAGATACTATGAATAGGGTCAGGCAAGGTTGTTAGTAGCTTAATGACATAAATGGGGTCGGAGATGATTTTTTGTATCATTTATCTTGATCTATACGTGCCTTTCTAATCTTGCTGCATCCATTCTATTCTCAGATGGTCAGCAGCGAACGCTCGTCAATAATTATAATGCACTTGTTTGAAACTTAAGAAAGCCTTGCATTACAGTTAACAGTTGCTTACCGAATGGAGATTCAATGTTAGAGATATTAAGCGAGATTTGGAAAACTGTTCAATTAGAGTTTTCTGATATTCCTACTGTCACGCAAGCAACAAAAGTAACTTTAAGGCTTTGCATAGCATCATTGCTTGGCAGGCTGATAAGCTATTAAAGAGAGCTAAGAGGTAAGTCAGCCGG
This sequence comes from Coxiellaceae bacterium, assembly GCA_041689165.1. Classification (GTDB taxonomy): domain Bacteria; phylum Pseudomonadota; class Gammaproteobacteria; order Coxiellales; family Coxiellaceae; genus CAIQCE01. The sequence goes on along the minus strand of JBDNGR010000140.1, from coordinate 293 downwards.
GCTCAGAACACACATACTGGTGGCACTTGGGTCTGCGTTATTCATTCTTGTCCCTCAGCAAACTAGTGCAACTCCAGCCGACGCACCAAGGGTTTTGCAGGGCTTGATTGCCGGTATAGGCTTTCTTGGCGCTGGAGCCATCATGATAGGTCAGAAAAAAGAAAATGAAACGGGGCTAACCACAGCATCGACGGTCTGGATTACAGCCGCGATTGGCGTAACAGTTGGCATGGGCCTTGAAATGACAGCCGTACTGAGTACCTTAATAACACTTGCCATTTTAGCTATCGTGC